>CATPAW010000050.1 GCA_955652255.1 uncultured Chthoniobacterales bacterium
GGGTAAGACTCATCCGCGCATGATAGAGTACTGGACTTGGGGCGGCGCTTTCGTTACGACAGCACTTCTGTTTTTTCTGCTCAGCCGGATTGCGCTGCGAGCAATCCAAAGTTCACCGGAAATCCGAGACGCCGAGGCAGGAGCGAGGCTTCGCGATGAGCGCCCTGGACAGATGGTTTTCCATAAGTGATTTGTGTTAAGATACTTATGTCTGAAGAAGATTTAGTGAAGGCAGCTTTCAAAGTACGAGGCCGTGCCCACGCGCCCTATTCTTGCAATGTTTAAGCTCCCCACGGACTACGATGTTGTGATTGTCGGCAGCGGCCACTCTGGAATCGAAGCGGCGCTGGCTGCAGCGCGCCTTGGCTGCCGGACTTTGATGTTGACGCAAAACCTGGACACGATCGGTCAGATGTCGTGCAATCCGGCAGTGGGCGGCTTGGCTAAGGGCCACATTGTTCGCGAGATCGATGCCATCGGCGGCGCCATGGGCCTCAACACCGATGCGACGGGCATCCAGTTTCGCATGTTAAATAAGTCGAAGGGTCCCTCTGTTCGCGCGCCCCGGGTCCAGTGCGACAAGAAGGCCTACCAATTTCGAATGAAGGCGGTTCTTGAGCGCGCGCCGAATTTAGACCTCAAGCAAGCGACAGTTTCAAACGTGCTCGTCGAAAACGGAGCAATCGTCGGCGTCGAAACAGATCTCGGGCTAGCGATTGCGGCCGGAAGTGTCGTAATCACGTCTGGGACATTTTTGCGTGGTCTTTTGCATGTAGGCGAAAATAGCAAGGCAGGTGGACGCATGGCGGACGCCACTTCCGGTTTAAGCGAAAATCTTCGACATCTTCGCTTCGCGGTCGGGCGATTCAAAACTGGCACGCCATGTCGGTTGAATCGGCGTTCGATCGACTTCTCTCGATGCGAAATTCAGCTTGGAGATGAACCCCCGCCGAGGCTCAGTTTTTACTCGGAGGCCGCAAGCGCGTCGGATGATTTCTTTACGCTGAATTACAACAGCAAAGGAGAGTTCCACGTGGAACAAATGCCGTGCTGGGCCACTCGGACGACCCCTCGCACGCACGAGATTATCCGATCCAACCTCCACAGATCACCGCTTTACGCCGGCCGCATTGAAGGCACCGGCCCACGGTACTGCCCGTCTATTGAGGACAAAGTAGTCAAATTTTCCGATCGGGACTCGCATCAGCTCTTCTTGGAACCTGAGGGTCGTCATACAGAAGAATATTACGTCAACGGGATTTCGACCAGTTTGCCCTATGACGTGCAGCTCGAATTTCTGCACTCCATACCCGGTTTAGAGCAAGCTGAAATTATGCGCCCAGGATATGCCGTGGAATATGATTTTTTTCCACCGACGCAGCTATTTCATACGTTGGAAACAAAGCTTATTCGAGGACTTTATTTCGCCGGACAAGTGAACGGGACCTCTGGCTACGAGGAGGCTGCAGCACAAGGACTAATCGCCGGCGCGAATGCGGCTCTGAAAATCCAAAACCGGCCGCCGTTCGTTTTGCAGAGAAGCCAGGCATACATCGGCGTGTTGATCGACGACCTGATAACAAAGGGCACTGAAGAGCCATATCGGATGTTCACCAGTCGTGCTGAAGATCGATTGCAACTTCGACAGGATAACGCGGATCAACGGCTCACCCAACGAGCGTTCGAGGCGGGTCTCGTCGATCAAAAGCGTTGGACCGCTTTTCAGACGAAAATGGGACTCTTAGCGAAGGTTCGCCTGATTGCGACTCAAAGCAAAATCAACGGCGTGCCGATTTCTCAGCTCTTAAAACGGCCCGATTTTCGCGCCGCGAACCTGCCAATTGAACTGATCTCGTTGGCCTCGGCGGAAATTTGGGAGTTGGTGGAGACCGAGTTTAAATACGAAGGATACGCTGTCAGACAAGCCGATCTGAACCGGGATATTGCGCGAAATGACCTTCAAAGGATTCCGGATGGCTTCGATTTCGGGAAGATCGCAGGGCTGAGAGCAGAAACGCGGCAGAAACTTTGTGCGATTCGGCCCACTTCTCTCGGTCAAGCAGCGCGGGTTAGCGGAGTTACTCCAGCCGATGTCGCGATTATCTCTATATGGTTATTCAAGAACAACTTACATCACATTAGCGGATTGTCGGTGTTGTGAAGTCTTTCTAAAAGAAATACTACGGGAGGTTTCGTGTTTACGATCGCGGTCGTCGTCCTGGTGGGTTATTTGATCGGTTCTGTGCCGGCAGGATACCTCGCCGGTTGCATCGCGGGCATCGACATCCGCAAAGTCGGTAGCGGCAATATTGGCGCGACTAATGTGCTTCGTTTCCTCGGCAAGCGTTACGGCTATCCCGTATTCCTGTTCGACTTTTTAAAGGGCGTGGCGGCAGTGGAGATGTCGTTCTTGATCTTCGACAGGTATCACCCTGTCGGGAGCCGTGAACTTTGCGCGATCCTTGCGGGGATTGCCTCTGTGATCGGACACAGTTATCCGCTGTGGCTGAGTTTCAAAGGAGGCAAGGGCGTCGCGACTTCCGTTGGTGTAGTTTTTGCCCTGCTCCCTTTTGCGGCGCTGATCTTCGCTATTGTTTGGATCACGACGTTTCTAACGAGCCGATATGTGTCAGTTGCATCAATTGCAGCTGCAATAGCGCTGCCTGTGACAGTCGGTGCACTGCTGTACGCCAAACAACTAAGCCAGCCGGTCCTTCTTTATTTTTCCATTTGCCTAGCGGTGGTTGTGATTGTGCGCCATCGCTCAAATGTTTCTCGTCTTCTCCACGGAACAGAACCACGTTTCCAGCGAAAGTGAAATTGGGAACAACGGCGATTCTGGGTGCGGGCGGATGGGGCACAGCCTTGTCTGTGCTTTGGGCGAAGAAAGGCCACGACGTTTCGCTCTGGGGAAATAATCCGGCACGGGTCGACCGCATTCGAGAAACCCGTGAAAATAAAGATTACCTTCCCGGAGTCCAGCTTCCGGATACTATTCGCCTAACAAGTAGCCTGAAGGATTGCGCCGTCGCCGATCTCATCGTTTTTGTAACTCCGTCGACCGCCTCGCGTACGATCGCCACCCGGCTGCGTGAAGTAGTCGCGAACGATAACGCAGTGGTTCTCAGTTGCACAAAAGGGATTGAGCATGGCACTGGCATGAGAATGAGCGAGATCCTCCACGAAATTTTTCCTGCGCACGTAATAGCCGTGCTTTCCGGCCCGAATCTGGCGGCGGAAGTTTCGCGCGATCTGCCTACTGCGACGGTTCTAGCGTGCACGGAAACCGAATATGCCGTGGAACTTCAGCGTCATCTTGGGAGCCCGCGCTTCCGGATTTACACGGGGGAGGACTTGAAGGGCATCGAGTTGGGCGGCGCGTTAAAAAACGTGTTCGCCATTGCGGCCGGAGCGAGCGACGGTCTTGGTTTGGGCGATAATTCGAAAGCGGCGCTGGTCACGCGATCGCTTGCCGAAATGATCAGGCTTGGCACGGCCATGGGCGGGAAATTGCCCAGCTTTTATGGACTGAGTGGCGTCGGCGATCTGATCTTGACCTGTTTTAGCCGGCGCAGCCGCAATTGGCGCGTCGGCGAGCAACTCGGCGGCGGCCAATCGCTGCAGCAGATTACTTCTTCGATGCAGATGGTGGCCGAAGGAATTCCGACGACGAAGAGCGCCTACGAATGCGCGCGTAAGCTGAGGGTCGAGACGCCGATCATCGAACAGGTTTACGCATTGCTTTACGAAGGCAAAGCGCCGACGCAGGCGATGCAGGAGTTGCTCGCGCGCGATCAAAAAGCTGAGCGCAGTTAATGCGCCTTTTCGCGTCGGTACAATTCAGCGATCGCTGCCGGATAGAGCGCGTGCTCCGCAATTTGAATCCGAGCGTGCAAAGTTTCCGGTGTGTCATTGGGCAAAATCGGAACTTCGCGCTGCGCGATGATGTCGCCGTGATCGATTCTTTCATCGACACAGTGGACGGTGCAACCGGTTATCTTCTCGCCGGCGGCGAGTGCTTGCTTCCAAGCTTCGAGTCCGGGGTATTTTGGCAGGAGCGAGGGATGAATATTGAGGATTCGACGAGGGAATGCTTCGAGCATCGGCGCTTTTAGGACGCGCATAAAGCCAGCCAGAATTACCAACTCAACACCGGCGTCGTGCAACATTCGCACCAGCTCCATCTCCGATTTTGGCTCGAGTCGGGTTCGAAATTCTCCCGGCGGCAGATAAGCGTTCGCGACCGAGAATTCGCGCGCGATCGAAAGAATTGGCGCCTCCAGGACATCTGAAATCACGACGCGCACTTCCGCCGGCAATTCGCCCGACCGTATGCTTTCCAGAATCGCCCGGCAATTCGATCCTTTGCCTGAGCCGAGTATTCCCAAGGCCAAACGTTTCATTTCGCGAAGCCGCGCAGGTGCTCAAGCAAGCCCGACGTAGAATAACCTTCTTCAAGTGGAATGATGCGGATCTCCGCGCCGAGTTTTTGCAGAATCGCCCGCTCCTCCGCATTCAGTGTCTCTGAACTGTAGTCCCCGCCTTTTGCATAAATGGCCGGCGCGGCCGCTTCGAGAAATTGAGTCGCGCGCATTTCGGAAAAAATCGTCACCAAGTCGACACACTCGAGCGCGGCAAGCATTTCGACGCGCGTCTTTTCGTCATTGATCGGACGTCCGGGCCCTTTTAACTCGCGGACCGATTGATCGCCATTTAAACCGACCACCAAAGCATCGCCGAGCGCGCGTGCCGCTTGCAGATAACGCACATGGCCCAGGTGCAGCAGATCAAAACATCCGTTGGTCGCGACCAATTTTTTGCCCGCGGCGCGAAACTCTTTTCCGCGTTCGGCGAGCTTTTGAATGTCGATGATTTTATTTTTCATCGCTTGCTCATAATGAAGTTCAGTGCGCCCGGAATAATTTGAAAAACCGCCGGTGCCTTGCCGACCGATTCTCCATCGACATTGAACCACATTCCAGGCCGCGATCGCACCGCGATTTTCTTGGCGCGCCGGAAAATGACCGCACTGTTCGAGACATGCTTGCCCAAAACAATTTCCGCGGCGAGCAGAGCCATTTCAGGTCCGGGGCGCCTTGGAATTAAAATGACGTCGAGCAGGCTGTCAGCGGGATCCGCCTTGGGTGCAATCGGCAATCCGCCCGCGACGAAACGGCCGTTTCCAATGACCACATTGTAAAGATCAACCGTTAATCGTTCTTCATTATCGAAAACGAGTACCGTCTCATAAGCGTGCAGTTGTCGCAGAGCGGCTGCCGCGCTGCGCAGGTAGGCGAGTGGACCCCAGGCGCGTTTGATCTTTGCCGTTAATCTTTCCGCGACGTGGCAGCTGAAACCGCCGGCGGCGACGTTCACGAAATAACGGGTGTGGTCGCTTCGGATGCGAACGAGATCGATCGCCATTGATTTTTGCGAAAGCAGGATGTCGATGTTCTCCTCAACGTTCAGCGGCAATTCGAGCGAACGCGCGAAATCATTGCCGGTGCCGAGCGGCACAAGTCCGAGGCGGACCTCTCGCGCATGCTTTGCAATTCCATTGATCACTTCATTCAATGTTCCATCGCCGCCCACCGCCACAACGTAATCGCATCTTTTTCGAACCGCTTCGCGCGCGAACTTTTCGGCATCGCCGCGCCGGCGGGTCAGGCGGAGAGCTGCGGGCTCGAGTCGCTGCAATTGCGAAAGCAGCGCGCCCAAATCGGTGATTGATCCCGCGCGCCGATTAACGATGACATAGGGCTTCATGTTTCGCCGACCATTGCGCACGGTTGGAACTTTGGCTGGTTGCGCTCGGCGATGCAATTTGAGAGAAACATGCAATATTCCGCTTGCGTCTCTCCGGTTTCTGTCAACTTGCAGGCGCGATTTCGCAATGGGTGAGAACAAGACCAACGTTGAGGCATCCGAATCGGCGACCGCTTCCGGCTTTCGCATTTCCGAAGGCCCCGTCGTGCGTCTTGCCCGAGGCAAACGAAGCTTTGATCTTGAGGACTTAATCGAACTGCCGCGCCTGTATGGCGAGCCAATCCTCTTCGCCATCGCGCGCGATCCGCGCACGATTTTCACTTATTGGAACATCGATTGGCCGTCGATCTTTGGCAGCGCTTCGCCGGTAGATCGACAAGTTCACTTGCGTGTTTACAAAAGTGATGGCGGGCAGGAAACAAGCGCGGCGGCGGAGCCGATGGCCGGCAGTTGCTGTCTGGCCGTTTCAGAGCCGCGCTCCGTGTATCGCGTCGAAATCGGATATTACCAGCCGGAAGATGTTTGGAATTCTGTCGCCACCTCCGATGCGGTCACGATGCCGCCCGACCGTGTCTCCGAAAGTGAAGATGTCGATCTTGCGACGATTCCATTTCATCTTAGCTTTCAACGGCTGATCGATCTCTTCCGCGCATCGAATGGCGACGCCTTGACGGAAATCATCTCGCGATTGCAAAGACGCGCGTTGACTGCCGCAGATCGCGAACTGTTAAGCCCGGGGGAATGGGAAATTCTTCGCGCCATGAATGTCTCCCTCGGCGAGATCGACGCGGCGCGACGCGCGTTCATGGATCGTGCCGGCAGCGAGAGATTGCGCAAACGCACTGAAGCAATTCTCGGTTTCGGATCGACCAGCCCGCCACGCGGATTTGGCCAGAGCAGCTGGACTTCAGCCGCCTCCTAAATAGGCGCTTTTCACTTTTTCGTTCGTGCGCAGGGCGCTCGAGCGATCGTGCAAAATAATGCGGCCAGTCTCGAGGACATAGCCGTAATGGGAAACTTCCAGGGCCAGGTTGGCGTTTTGTTCGACCAGTAAAATGGTGATTCCTAACGA
>CATPAW010000051.1 GCA_955652255.1 uncultured Chthoniobacterales bacterium
AAAGCCTTCGCTGCCGCCGAGCAGGAAGATTATCGTCCCGGCGAATCGAAAAAAGAATCAAAGCCGCCCAAGGAATCAAAAGAGTCCAAGCGCGAGTCGAAGAAAGAATCCAAGAAGAAGTAAGAACGCACGCACGTGGGTGGTAACATTCTAATCGAGCAGAGCGGCCGTTGATAAAATCAGCGTTTACGTTGTGGCCGAAGATGCTCCATCTTCGATGTCGTTCGACTCCCGAAGGAATTCACGTCTGCTTTGGACCGGCCCTCCGCCGAGCACTTCGTCGACAATGCCCAGCATTTGTGCATCAGCCGGCGTAAGTAAGTGATCACCTTCAAAGAGGGCACGGCAGATCAAAACAATATAGTGCCAGAACAACTTGGCATGCGGGAATACCGGTGCAAGGATCCGATTTCTGTCCTCCTCCGTTTTTGCGCCAGTCAATTCCTCCGCTATCGACCTCCCGAAGAAAGTGTGGTCGTGTCTTACTAGCAGGTTGCTCACGCTCTGGACGTGCGACTTGGCGTTCATGTCTCGGGTAAATCGAAAATCCTGGGATAGAGAATCCAACCCGACTTTCATTATGCTCCAGTCTCCTTCCACGACAGTTTTACGGACAACAAGTTCGATCAATAGTTTTAGCTCACCTTGGATGTTTTCGCTCAACGCCAGCTCAGGAGCCGGCGCATCGGGCTTAATCGGAGCGGGTGTGTCCTCCTTTTGCACAGCGAGGTTTCGGTAAAGTGCGTTAATGCCATCCATCACATCTACCTTTTGGCCGGCTAGGTTCTTTAAGTTGGGCAGGATTTTTTCTATGCGCTCGATGTGAATCCAGCGCTGGAGCTTGAGCAGAGCACCTATCGCTATTTCATTGTCCGCAGGGGCCGACAATTTTTCGAATAAGGCCAAAGCGAACGCTACGATGTCGACGGGCGCCTTTTCGTCTTTAGGGAAGATTTCGCAGAGCGTTTTTTCCTGCTCCGATACGTATGCTGCGAAACGCTTACGAATGCGATCAAAGGAGAGGCGTGTGTCGAGAAGAGTCCAGACGAATCGTCTGGCAATGAAGTGAGCTAACTTCAGCGCGAACCGCGTATTATCTTCTTCAAGTTGCTTTGCGGTTCGAAGCGCTTTTGAAGGAGTAACATCGTCGAGGCCGCTAAAGCGCAAATCGTGGTAAAGAAATCTGTGCGTGCGGAAAGGCAACTGCATAGTCGCCAAAAGCGAGCAAGTTCGCTGCGGCGCTGTACGCTCGATTGGTAACCGTTGTGTAAACCTCACATCGCCTGCCATCTTGATCCGGCGCTTTGAGTAAACCAATCAGAGCTTCGAGCGCCGGTATATTACCGCCATAGCTGTCAATTGCGACGGTGATCGGCTGCTTACTCTTCTGCTTCAACCGTAAGATTTCAGGCGTAAGCTTTTTGACAAGTTCATCATCGATTTTGCCATCGACGTAAATCGCGCGATTCCAAATCAAGAACATAAGCGCCGTCTCCGGAGCCGGGAACGTTTTTGCGCTTCGATGAGCGCCGGGAACCGCTGCGTGGCTTTGATTTATGCGGGGCATATAACGAACTACGTTCCATGAACTGGTCAGATCTGCCAGTTTCGACTTCGGTTATCCGCGGGCTGCGCCGAAAATCGCAACCCGCCTGAGGCGGGCACGCCCATTTACGCGACCTGGATGAAAACACGCTTCTCGATTTAGATCCCGAGGGCAACATTTGTGGCATTACTGTCGAACATGCTCGAAGCAGAGCAGACATTCCGCATTTCTCCTTTGAGCAAGTCGCTGTCTAGCCAAGCCGCAACTGGGGAGTACTTTGCAATGCATCCTTTACCGAAGTCGGTGAGAGCATGGCAGGAACTTTGGCGGACGATCAGAATCCGACAAGCGAAAGAAACCGGAATTGAAGAGAGCCTTCGGCACCGCTGAAACTTTGAGTTGCGCGAAGATTGGGCTGCAAATGGCAGCTTAGATGTTGTTAGACTGCTAATCTGATTTCGGTTTCCATGGAAACTCCGTTGAGTCCCCTCGAATTCGCGCGTCGCACTCGCAAGCTCTATGCCGACCGGGAGGCCGTTGTGGATGGCGATCTGCGGTTGAACTATGCGGAATTCTTCGATCGATGCGATGGTTGGTCGTCCGCCTTGCAAGCGCTCGGTGTGAGAGAGGGTGATCGCGTCGCCTACATCGCACCCAACACTCATGCCCAGCTTGAGTCGTTTTATGCTGTTCCGCAGATCGGCGCCGTCCTCGTGCCGCTCAACTACCGGCTGAACGCGGATGATTTCGTGTATCTGATCAAGCACAGCGGCGCTCGGATCGTATGCGCGCACTCCGATTACCTGGAGGCGGTCGACAGTATTCGTTCCCAGATCCCTAATGTGTCGGCTTTGGTCGCGCTCGAGGGAGCTAGGTCCGGCTGGTTGGATTACGAGACTCTTGTGGCAGAAGCGCCGAGAAATTTCCGCCAACCCACGATTTTTGAAACCGATCTGCTGACGATCAATTACACGAGCGGCACTACTTCAAGGCCGAAGGGAGTAATGATCACGCATCGCAACGCTTACACGAACGTAGTGGGCACGCTCCTTCATCATCCGATGACGTCTGCGGATCGTTATCTTTGGACCCTGCCGATGTTTCACGCCAACGGCTGGACCTTCGTGTGGACGGTGACGGCGGCCGGTTCGGCTCATATTTGCCTGCGAAAGGTCGAGTCGACTGCTGTTTTTCAGAACATCAAACAGGAATCTGTGAGTATGCTGTGCGCCGCTCCAACAGTATTGATCAGCATCGCTCATGCTCCGGAAGAACTCAGACGCGAAGCGCGCCGTGGCATCCGCATCTTGACGGCCGGCGCGCCACCAGCCGCGACAACGATCGAGCGAATCGAAGGCGAACTCGGATGGGTCATTACGCAAGCCTACGGTCTAACTGAGACATCGCCTTTTATCACGGTCTGCGAATCGCGACCTGAGCATGAAGGGCTTTCATGCGCTGAGCGCTCCGTGATCAAGGCTTGCCAGGGAGTGGAGCTACTCACGTCGGGCGAACTGCGGGTCGTCGATGAAGAAGGCCGTGACGTTCCATACGATGGTAAGACGATCGGCGAAATCATCGTGCGCGGGAACGCAGTCATGAAAGGTTATTACCAAGATCCTGAAGCGACTGCCGATGCGATGCGCGGCGGCTGGTTTCATACCGGCGACGCGGCCGTCATCCACCCCGATGGCTACACGGAGATTCGGGATCGCATAAAAGATGTGATTATCAGTGGCGGCGAAAACATTTCCTCAGTCGAAGTTGAAGGCGTGTTGCTACGACATCCGGCCGTGCAAGAGGTTGCAATTGTCGGGCTTCCCCATGAGCGCTGGGGCGAAGCGCCGCACGCATTTGTTGTCTTGAAAGCAGGCGCTACGGCTACTGAAGCCGAACTGCGCGATTACGCGCGCGATCATCTCGCCCACTTCAAAGCGCCCCAGGGAATCAGATTTCTGACCGAACTCCCGAAAACAGCGACAGGTAAGGTTCAAAAATATGTCCTCCGCGGAAAACCGGCGATCTCGAAGCAGTGATGTCGAGACGGAGGGGTCAGAGGGCAGACGGCAGCACCCAGCTTTAAGCCCTATCGATTTAATCTTTCAACGCTTCAACGATTTTTCAAAGCCGACGAAAGCACGAAAGAAGTCAGTAATCAGCGATCAGAGGCCAGAAGTCGAAGGTCAGATGTCGGAAGAGGGAGAATCAGCAGAAGCGCTATCGAGACAGTCCCGTTACTTCTGCTCGATCATGCTCGTGGCTCGCGTCACTTCGAGGTGCAGCAGCACTTGAGGAAAATTAGAAAGTAGGAAAGAGAAAGTAGAAAACGGGAGGAGCCACCTTCACCAAGGCTTCCGCCTACGCCGCTTCGGCGTGACAGGTCGCCGTGGCGTGCAGCAATCAGAGGTCAGAAGAAACGGTTACCGTCGCCCAGTAACCGAGCTTACGCAGAAATTCTTCGCCGTCCTGCCAGCGAAGACCGAGCTCCGCTTTCCACTCACGACCGAGAAAGAAACCGCGACGATCTTAAGCGGCTGGATTATCGTGTAGCCGTGACGAACGCCTGCGCGATGCTGCCGCTGAGCAGCAAGCAATTGATGGTTTTGCGCGAGCAGCCCGAGGCTATGCCGCCATGAAGGGCGCGGTCGGCACGGTTTCGAAAGGCGTAACGAGCAAACGAAGCGCATCCCGATCCTCCGATCAGGAAGTGATGCGACATCTTTCGCGCTCGCAGATTTTCAAAGATTACGAACGGGCCTTCAGCGAAGCCATGGGTTTGCCGCTCAATATCCGAGGGCAAGAATCGTGGTCGCCGGCGCACCATGGAAAAGAGGATCGCGATTCGCTCGCGTCAATTCTCGCTCGTTTCAACAAGGCTCGCGCCGCGTGTTTAAGGGCCCAATCCGACGCATCTCGCGAACCGGACTCGGCAACGCGCACCGTTACCTGGTTTGCCGGACTCTCCGAAAGTGCAGTGCCGGTGTATATAGGCGACCACATTCTTGGTTTTCTCGAGACCGGCGAGGTGATGCTCAAGAACCCGACTAAGAAACACTTCGCGACCATTACCCGGCAGCTCCGAGCGTGGGGCTACAAGACGGATTGGAAGCAACTTGAGCGGGCTTATTTTCGGACGTGCGTCTTATCGCCGGACCGGTATCGCGCGATGTTGCGGCTCCTGAGTATTTTTGCGCAACACCTTTCGATCTTGTCGAATCAACTGGTGGTACGGCGTGAAAAGGGCGAGTCCGCGAACATGGCGCGAGCGCGGCAATTCATCGAGAAGCATCAGGCAGAGCCGCTGTCGCTCGGGCGGGTAGCCCACGCGGCCAACATCAGCAGGCATTACTTTTGCAAGATGTTCAAGAAAGCGACCGGGATAAATTTCATCGATTACCTCTCGAGAGTTCGAGTGGAGAAATCGAAGACGCTCTTGCTCAATCCCAACTCGCGGATTAGCGAAGCTGCCTTCGCCTGCGGATTTCAATCCATGACGAACTTCAATCGCGCGTTTAAGCGAATCGTCGGTCGCTCTCCCACGCAATTTCGCGAATCGCTTCCGAAGCTGCGACGCTCGGTATAAGGAGAAGGCGACTAAGTTAGCCGCCTTACACTGGTGGGGCGAACGCACGGAACCTTCCGCACGCTCGCCGTCAGTGTTCGCGCATTACGCCACTGTAACTTCGATGGCTTTTGATTTTGGTCTTGCCATTGTCGGGAGGTGCACTTTCAGCACTCCGTCGCGGAAGTCCGCCGTCACTTTTGTGCTATCGGCGTCTTCAGGCAGCGTGAAGCTGCGTCGGAAATTGCCAAAGGAACGCTCGATGCGATGGAATTTTCTTTTCTGATCTTCCTTCTCGCTTTTGCGTTCTCCGGAAACGCAGAGGATGCCATCTTCGACTGTTACCCTAACGTCATCCTTCTTCATTTCAGGCAGGTCAGCTTTAAGCAGGTACCCGTGATCATCCTCGCTGATATCAACCTCTGGTGACCAATCTGCGACTGTCAGGCTATGGGTCTCCCCACTGCCTATTCTGTTCGGAAATTCGCCCAAGAAACGATTGAAGCGATTTTGCGCCGCGTTTTCCATCTCTCTAAGCTGATTCCATGTTATTAATGTATTCATATTTTTACCTTTCTTAGATTGAGTTAACGCTATCTCGGTGCATCGCGCTCACCGCTTATTGTCAGAGTCGACCCTAATCTTGTGTACGTTGAGGAACGGGCCGAACTCTGCGCCATACGCGTGTTCCGCGGCTGAATGACAGAGGTCAGAGAACAGCGTTTGGAGGGCAGCGGCTTCGCCCGGGATGACAATCATCGTACGCGAAAAGCGCCTCTCCGCTCCGCCTCGAATCCGAGGCAGAGCAGAAAAGGCGCGATGTTAGTTGCTCAGGTTAACTCTTAATCCTCGTCGAGGATCACTCGATCGACGACCATGTTGCCGCCTTCGGTCGCGTAGTGAACGCGGACGGGAGCGCCCACTGTGATTCTTGTTCGCACCGTGAATTCGTCCAGTTCCCTACCGCTACGTGTGACGTAGACGACGCGTTTGCCAAAGCGATATTGCCTTGACCGGCACTTTCTTTCAACACGATCGTGCCACCGGGTCTGAGCTCGGTGATTGTGCCGCTTCCCTCAGTCGTGGTCGTTGTCGTGGTGGTGTCGGTGACCTGTGCCCACGCAAACGGCGCCGCGACTGCTAACGCCATGCTTAGTATTACCTTCTTCATTCGTTATTAGACGCGACGCCAGCGGAGTGTATTCGGGTTTCTCGAGAAATGGATAACCCGAAAGCCGAAAAGGCTTTGCACGACACAGTTTCTCGGATCTTTGCAGATAAAGCAATCCACCAGGAGTGAGCCATAAAGTCGACAATCACCTCTCCGACTCAAGACAGCTGTTTTCGCTTCGCGGCGCCAGTAAGTCGGTAAATAAGCACCCGGCGAGTCACGCCAAAGACAGACTTTACAGGATTGCAACGAGTGGCTTGATCGCGCATTCTCCCCGATTGCGCTCGCGCCAGAAAAAATCCCGTGATCATGCCATTTAGTTTTGCCCGATATAAGTTCCAATTGGTGATAACCGCCATGGCGGTCTTGCTGTTGGCAATGGCCGGCTGCGGAAGTCCTTCCCCTGAAATTGTCGGTAAATGGCAGATGTCTGGTGGCGACCCAAAAGCAAGCGTTTGGGAATTCTCTGAAACTGGTTCCATTGTGATCGGGAAGACGCGAGGCAGATATAGTCTCGCCGACAATAACCGAGTTAAGATTCAGACCCCGTTCGGAACCATGGTTTATCATATGGAATTCTGGGGCGACCACATGATTTTGACAGAGGTCAACGGTGCCAAGCTTGCGTTTAACAAGATAAAATAAAACCGGCGTGATGCCTCGACCTGAGGCCAAAGCCAAAGGGAGACAGGGCGGAGGGCGGAGGACAGAGGTCAGCGATCAGAAGTCAGCCGTGTGTGCGTCAAACCGCCTCCGCCCAAGCAGATCTGGGCTGCGTCATCCGCTGTCTGCCCGCCATGGCGGGTGATCGCGCGACTAATCGGGCGTGTCGGTAATTGAGCGAGGAAGCGAGGACCATGAACGGAATCGAAACGAACAACGCATTTATCCCGCCATCAAGCGTGTATATACACTTGTCCTTAACTTTTCAGGACCCATTGTATCGCGTTTTTAAATCTCGGTTCTCCCGCCGGTTATTTCGATCTTCAGTCGAATGATTCCAGAGATCAGCGATCAGAAGTGAGAGGTCAGCCTGCGTTGCGCTTCATCAGGCGAGCGAAAATACCGATGTGAACTGCGACCAAGAGCGGGACCAGAAAGCCGGGAATCAAGAGCCACGGCAGGGTCATCATGATGGCCGAGCTGGGTTCCGCGAAAATCAACCGCAGCGGACCAGGCGAAGACGTTGCTCCTAATCCGACCGCGGCGATCAGATCCGCGATTCCAATAACATTCCAAATCAATAGAATCCCCCGAGCATTTACGGTCTGTCGATATGCGAGCCACGCGACCGGGACAGCGGTTGCTCCGACAAAGATGTCGCCCCAGCCGGCGACCGGCGCAAACGGCGCCGGCAAACGGCCGGCCGCGAAGAGAATGACGAAACTCACGCCGAGCAGACGGACTGTGTGCAGGCCAACAAGAAGCCAGAGCGGGACGCGATGGAAAGCCTCGCGCAACGATTGGACGCGCGCGACAGTTAGGCAAAGGATCGCGATTGGGAGCGCAATAGCCAAACCGAGACCGGGCGTGCCAAGCCTATGTTCGTTATAAAGCGCGCGCGTCGCGGCCAAAATTACAACAACGACAAACCAAATGCCGAGCGCGACGGCTAAGCGAAATCGCGTCAGCGGATTGGAACCGAATCCAATCGACAAAGCGGCAATGACAATTG
Source organism: uncultured Chthoniobacterales bacterium (assembly GCA_955652255.1). GTDB lineage: Bacteria > Verrucomicrobiota > Verrucomicrobiia > Chthoniobacterales > UBA10450 > UBA10450. The sequence goes on from CATPAW010000051.1 coordinate 7,955, forward strand.
CGGCTGAGGCGGTCAATTCAACAGAACCGATGAGGTCAGTGTTCATGGTTTATTCCCTCCTTCTTCATTTCGCTTTTCCTGCGGCTGCCGCCAAACGCCGGCAGCGGAGCAAAAAAGCGGGAGCAATAGGTGGATTCTTCATCCGTTTTCAATCCTGCGTAATCCTTTAGGCTTGCCGTCCGAATTGTCAGCTGTCAGCCTAGGCGGCGCAGAGGCAGGCGGCAAAACTGAAAGGAGACTTAATATGTTTGGTCGAATCATTGCGTTTCTCTACGGACTGGTTTGTTACCTCATCTTCCTGGTGTCATTCTTGTATGCAATCGGTTTCGTCGGCAACGTTATCGTTCCGGAATCGATTGATTCCGGGTCAGAAGGCCCGCTTGCGCAGGCGCTCATCATCAACGCTGTTTTTACTGAGTCTTTTCGCGGTTCAACACAGCGTGATGGCTCGCCAATGGTTCAAACGCGCTTGGACGAAGATTGTCCCCGAGCCAGTTGAGCGCAGCACTTATGTTTTATTGGCAAGTCTGATCTTATTACTGCTCTTTTGGAAATGGCATCCGATGAAAGGGATTGTTTGGAACGTGCATAATCCAAATGGCCACACCGTGCTGCAAGGTCTCTATTGGATGGGCTGGGGCTTGGTGCTTGTTTCAACTTATCTCATCGATCGTTTCGGTCTCTTCGGCATGAAGCAGGTCTATAACTATTTGGTGGGGAAACATGACGAACCGCCACCTTTTAAGACGCCGACTTTGTACAGGATTGTGCGTCATACCCTCTACCTTGGATTCATTACCGCGTTCTGGGCCACGCCCCGCATGACGACGGGCCACCTGTTCTTCGCCGTGATG
>CATPAW010000052.1 GCA_955652255.1 uncultured Chthoniobacterales bacterium
AGGATGTGCTGCCGCTTAGGGAACGGGACGGTTTGTTTGCGATTTCAGTATTCGTGTCCAAAATATTAAAGCGACTACCGTCATTGCACCGAACGTTAACAGTTCATATGTGCATGACCAAACATTGGCGATGCTAAATAGGGCGGAAGAGCTTTGGTGACGGACACCGAAAATCAGTATCAAGGGCGAGCTGAAATTCTTCGGCCAGGGCCACAACAACGGGACACCAGAACCGCTCTTAGTCCACCCGATCTGAGTTCCGGTGCAGAGGTCGATCAGAAGATGTGACCCGTAGGCGGTGAAGTAGAGAATGGCACTTCGCCAAAAACCTGCAGCTATCCGCCACACGCAGCTGACAGCGAGCGCAACAAAAACGGCTGCTGCGAGGCTGTGCGTGAAGCCACGGTGCAAGGCATTCACGTTTGTTTCCGTGCCCAGGCCGATGAGAAAATCGACGTCAGCCAGGTTCGCAAGCAATACCAGCAACACTAGTTGCGGCAGATATTGGCCGCAGGCTGTGGCAAGGCGCCCTTTCAAACGCGTTGTTAGAAGCATGAAAGTCCAAAAACCGGCGAAACTGTGTGCTACTGGGGAAGCCACGGAACGAGTGAGTCAGGATTCAGGCGTCGCCGACGCAGGGCGTTCAGCTTGCGCATATGCGATCTCTGGTGTCGCGCTCAAAAGTTTTTTGTAGATACACTCTATCTTTAGGCATATCTGCCGCCAGTCGAAATTGGCAAGGACCGTCGTGTGTGCGTTAGCTCCTAGTTTCGCCGCCAGCGCGCGATCCTTCAGGAGTGTGATGATCCCCTTGCCGAGCGCCTCGCAATCGTGATCGGGCACAACGAAGGCATCGTGCAAATGGCGTATACCCTTGGCGGCACCCGCAAAGCAAACGGTCGGCTTACCCGCTAACATGTAATTTAAGAGCTTAACGGGATGGCCCGGGCAGTCCGGGCGCGAAATCACTGTCACGCTGGCAAGCGCCAGATAGCTCGGCAAATCCTCAAGCGAATGCGGTACGATCCAGATAATGGCGTCAGAAATGCCAAGCTCATTAGCCAGCCTCTTACATTCTTTTTCATGAGGCTCGGAGACGAGGGGGCTTAACATCAGCAACAGAGCATTCGGCTGTTCTGTTAAGACCACTGCAAAGGCGCGAAGCAGGTAATCGATCCTCTGGAACGCGTTCAGCACCCCGGTATACATGACGATTGGACAGTCGCTAATTTGATGGCGGGCGCGAAACTTTTCCGGTGTCGCGCTCTCAAACATCTCCGGCTGAATTCCCGCCGGGACCATGTCCACCTTTTGTTCGCGAATTCAGCGATCCACAAACCACTGCTTCAACTCGGGCGAAACGGCGGTAATATGATCAGGGAAGATTGGTATTAACCAATCTAGCGCTCTCCCGATCCACTGCGCGAGCCAGACCGGACGAATGAAGCCGTAACCGGCCAACTCGTCGGACATCAGGTTGACGGCATTGTAAAGCAGTGGGCGGCCGGTGATCCATTTTGCCATCACGCCGATCAGCGCGCCTTCATAATTGTGCGCGTGAATAATATCGATGCGTTCGCGCTGGATTACTCGGCAGAGTAATCGCAGAAGGGCGAAGTCTCGCAAAAATTTATCGGGCGAGGGTCCGACCTTGGCGTTGGTCTCGGGCCGAAACGGCGCCGTCCTGTGAACCTTCGCGTGGCGAACGACGATATCTTCCTGGCCCGTCGGGTAGGTCACGATGTGCACGGTGTGTCCCATCTGCGAAAGAGTATCGGACATTTCTCGAATGCTGGCCGCCGAGCCACGGTTGGTAGGGAACGGGCATGCGGCTACCATGGCGACCGAGTAGCGTTTCGCTCCGTTTCTTGTGTTTTTTGTATATGTCGCCGGATCGCTCATGCTGTCACAACAGGAGATTTAAGATATGGGCTAACGGTTTGCCGCGAGATAATGCGGGCCGGCACGCCCATCACCGTGCAGTTGCTGGGTACATCCGCAACCACCAGCGAATTTGCGCTGACCACAACGTTATCGCCGACGGTCACTCCGCCCATCACTTTACAACCGGCGCCGAGGTAAACATTGTTGCCAAGAGTGGGCCTACCGGTGCCCCGGATACTGCCGACACTGACACCTTGATTAAGTGTACAACTATGGCCGATCCGTTTGGCGAGAACAAAGATGCAGGAGCAATTATGGACCACCAGTCCAGGTCCAATTTCGCTCTCCCGGTGAACGTGAATACCGGTAATGGCCAGACAAAACGCATTGACGACCAGGTAAACTCCAATCATCAACTGACGCGCTCCAGGAATTTTCAGGCTGTAAGCCCAGCGGCCGAAGCGATGCACGATTACGGCCAACGATCCGAATTCGAGCAATGGCGTGATACGCTTCCGGAAAAAAGTCTGATCTTGCGGCCGAACGCCGTATCCGCGGATTTTGCGGTTAAGATCGGCACGAATCGTTTCAAACATATTGATCAATTCCTTAGCACCGGGCTATTCGAGATAGCCGAGGGCCTGAAGGCGCTCCTCAACTTTGGCTGACTCTTCGTCGGTGTAGCCGCTTGGGCGATCTGCCCCGGATGTGCCGGAAGCAGTGCCGGCTCGGACTGGATGCGCGGTAAGGAAGTCCGATCGGAAAGCGCTTGTCAGAACTTTGCCATCCATGTCCTTTGGCACAGGCACACCGAGCAAGTGGAGAAGCGTTGGAGCGAGGTCGATGAGCTGCGCGTTTTCGATCTCTGCGGCAGTTCTTAAACGCGGACCATGGGCGATCAGGATTCCATGGAGCCGGTGAGTACCGCCCCACTCGGAGGTGTCAGACGGACGATGCTCGCGAATGATGACGGCCGGTTTGTCCGTATCCTTGGGGAAACTTGGCGCTGTCGAGAAGAGGCTGTCTTCGCTCCACCAGTCGAGGATGAGGTCGGCGCCTCCGTTGGAAAACGGGCCATGGAAGATCTCGTCGCGCCGATACACGCGGGCGATTATCGGCTGGCCAGTGCGCGGATCTTTGAGCTCACCCAATTTCTCGATGATAAAGTCAGTCAGCGCGCTATACTCCGCCGGTTCCACGATGCCGCTGGGTTTTAGCCCTTTTAGGTTGATCCAGATGCTCGGTGGCGAGGCGAGCACTTCGCTACAATATGCTTTGGTGCGACCCCAGTCGATATTTACAAATGATGTGTAAGCGAGTTCAGTTTTCCTCCTCAGGGTAGGAAATATTTCCGCAAGAAGGCTCTTCTGGCGCGACGAGAGCGAGCCACGTAGAAAAGAATATCCACGCCGAAGGATTTTCGAGATGACTGGCGGCAGGCCAAAGCGTCCAATTTTATTGTACTTTAGAATACCGAGTTGAGCCAGGTAGCGGTTCAGAAATATTGTCCGGTCGACCACCGGGCCACCACCGTGGTCGGAGACAACGAAGACGGTCGTATCGTTAGGAAGCTTCTCAATTATCCGGCCGGTCACGGCATCGAGCCGTTCGTACACCTGCCGTATTGCATTTCCAAAACGAGGTTCGGTCTTCGGGTCGTAAAGGAAATGACTGCGGTCCATGTACTGCCAGAAATAGTGCTGCACAGTGTCTATCGACATGAAGACGAACATCATCACGTCTTGCGGATGGTGTTCCAGAAGGTAAAGAGCGGCTGCGGCCCACTGCCGGTCGATTTTTTCCATTTCGTCGAGCACTTGAGCCCGCCGCTGGTCCGTGGACATGAACCCGAGGAAGCGGAGGTCATGGTTGATCTTACCCAGGTGATCGACTAGCTCGCGCTTGAGCGAGGGCGGATGGACGTACGGGCTATTCGCCGATGGCGTATCCAATCCCGAAATCTGGAAGCCATCCAAGGTCTCAGGCGGGTAGGTAAACGGAATGTTCATCGTGCCCACGGAAAACCCGGCGGCATTGAGTAGCTTCCAGACCGTGGGTGAGCGGCGTGAACCGCCGTTGACGTAATTCATCGCATAACTGTCCTGTTCGGTTTCGACAAAATGAAAGATGCCGTGCTTACCAGGATTTTTACCGGTCATGAACGACGTCCATGCCGGTGGAGTAATTGGCGGAAGGACCGACTGCAGGGTTCCGGACACACTCGCCTTCATCAACTTTGCCAAGTTCGGCATGCCGCCTTCGGCCATCCAGGGACGGATGAGTGTCCACGTCGCTGCGTCCAAACCTATGATTACTGCCTTGGGGCGTTTCTTCACTTCGCTGTGATGGTTCGGGTTCAAAGTCGTCTCCACAGTGATCAAAGATTGCTAATGTTCATGGTTTTCTATCAAAATTCCGCAAAAAGAGCAAGCAAATCACCATCGG
>CATPAW010000053.1 GCA_955652255.1 uncultured Chthoniobacterales bacterium
CACTCTCATGGGGAATTGGCCGGACTGGGCGCGGCTGCAGATGCGCTGGGGCCGGGAGTAGCCGCCGGCGTGGAGTCATCAACATTTGTCGGCGCGCCTTTTTTCTTTTTCGGTTTGTCGCTTTTTCCACCCAAAAAACTGTTCACCAGATCTTTCAGATCCCGCCCCACTACCTTTTCGAGCAAATTTGTCTTAGGTCGTTCGACTGTTCCACTGACTTCGAAATCGACGGCGGAATAACCGGGCTCCTCTGTTGGCTGGAAATTGGCGCGGATTGGCTTGTACAGTTGCCCGCGAATTTTTTCATTGATCGCCAGTCTCGAACTCAAATGAAGCTTCCCACGAAAGCTCACCGTCCCCGTCGCCGAAAGATGAATATTGGCCGAGCGCAAAACTAATTCGTCGACCGCCACCGCGCCCGGGGTAAGATGATATTTCGCTTCCGCCTGGTCGAGATGCAGCTGGGTGAGTTCTTCGATTTGAAAAAGCTGTCCAAGCGCGACGAGCAGATTGAATTGCCGAAGTTGCCCATCATGTAAAAAGATCTCGCCGCTTCCAGCTATTGCGTCCGGGTCCGTCGTTTTCCCTTCTGTTTTCAGATTACCCTCGAGCTTCCCTTGCAAAACGCCGCCGGGTCCGCCTGCCTCGGTAATAATTTGATCCGCCTGCACGCCGCGGAACTTCATCTCCACGTAAAACGGCGATTCCTCTGTTTCCGGTTGCATGGTGAACCGACCGGTAACATCTCCCCCGCCCACATGCGCCGAAATCTGCGAAAGATCGAGACCGTTTGCATCATAGCGTAACGGCGATCTCAATTGCTGGAGGAAAAAACGATCCCGCACCGATACCCTCGCCACCCGCGCATTCCCCTTCAAGGAAGACGCATTGTTCACGGCCGCGCGAAAACCGACCCCTTCGAAACTTGCCACCGATTCGCTATCGCGACCGAGAAAACGAAAACTACCGTTGGTCAGACTGACCTTATGAACTTCGGAGATGAATCCTGCGGCCGTATTTGTTTTCTCATTCGGATGCGGCCGCGGCTGTTTTGAGGGTATCGCGGTCACAGGACGGTCCGCCGCCAACGTGGTATTTTCTGTTTCGTGAGGGGAAGGATTCCCAGACTTAGCCGCGATTTTTGGAATGTCTTCCGGACGTTCGCGCCGTAAGTCCGGCAATCGCCATTTCCCGTCCGAGTTCTGCGGCCAAACGACGCTCGGACTAACAAGCGACACCTCCTTAATCACGAGCCGGCGCGAGAAAAGAGAAAAGAACGCAATTCGCAGACCAAAATTTTTCGCCTCGAGAAAGTTGCCACCAGTGCCGGTCGTTCCCTGCGCGATGGTGATGCCCGTGAGCTTCAAACCACTCCAAGGCGTAACGCTCATTCGTCCAATTTTTAAGGTCGCGCCAAAGCGTTGGCGAAGTTCCTGCTGGATCCTCGCTTGTGTCCCTTGTGATTGCACATACAGGTTGAGGGCCAGAAAAAGGACCGCCCCAAGGATCAACAATCCGCCGATGAAAATAAATGCGAGGCGGCCGAATTTTTGCACGCGGAGACGTTACGCAGACCATGTTTGAAGAAAAGATGAAACGGAACCGGCCGAGATGACTGGTAGCACCCTGATTATTCTTAATCCGGCCGCGCACAGCGAGCGCGCCCAGCGAAAACGGGCGCACGTCGAATCGCTCGCGCGCGATTGTGTTGTCTGCGCCACGACCCGCACCGGCGAAGCCGAGTTGATGGCGCGACGCGGCGTAAAAGAAGGTTTCGAAAAAATTGTGGCTGCGGGAGGCGATGGCACAATCAACGAGGTGGTGAACGGACTGGCCGGCACTACTGCGACGCTCGGCCTTCTGCCAATCGGCACAATGAACGTGTTCGCGACCGAGCTCGGTTTGCCGGTGCACGATCTCGAACTTTGCTGGGATATCATTAGAGCGGACGGCACCCGCGCAGTAGATCTTCCGAAAGCGAACCAGAAATTTTTCGTTCAGCTCGCGGGCGTCGGCCTCGACGCTCAAGTCGTGAAAGAAACAAGCAGCCAATTAAAACGAAATTTTGGGCCGCTCAGTTATTTGATTTCCGCAGCTCAAATCGCGGCGAGGCAACCGCCACGGCTCTTCATTCAATCGGACGACGCGTCGATTGAGGAAGGGTCATTCGTTCTTGTCGGCAACGGACGGCTCTACGGCGGCCCCTTCCCGTTTTTTAAACACGCGGTGATCGACGACGGCCTGTTGGACGTTATCGTCTTCAAGCGGCTCGGCTATCTCGAGATTATCAAATATCTTCAGGACGTTGTGTTTAGCTCCGAAATTCGCGTGCCGGAGATTGAATATTTCCAAACCAGCCGACTGCGTGTGGAAAGCGATCAATCCGTCCCGGTCGAAGTCGATGGGGAATTGGTCGGTAATTGCCCGGTGGAATTCAGTCTCCATGAGCGATCGCTGCGCGTCCTCGTGCCCGAATAAGATCGATCCGGCACAGGTCCGCCTACGGATGGATTCGTCCCACTGGCGAGGCGGCTTCGCCGTGGCAAACACCGGCGGCAGCACCGGACTTACGCCAATTGGAATTCTGCTGACAAAAAAGTCGCACTGCGATATCATTTTAGGGTGCGGCTGTCGCGGGGAAAACCATCATTGTTTGCGCAGCCGTGGAGAGAAAGCAGACGCGTCGTCCTGCTGGCCCTGATCGGGCTGAATGTTGCCAGCTTCGTCGCGCAGCTCTTTCTCGACGCCTCTGCGCCCGGCTTTGTGCGCGATTATCTGGCGCTAAGCAATCACGGTGTCCATGATGCTTACGCGTGGCAATTCGTCACTGCGACGCTGCTTTATGGCGGCCCGTGGCATTTCCTGGGAAACATGCTGGGGCTGTACATTCTCGGGCGCGACCTGGAATCCATTCTCGGCCAACGCCATTTTTTGTATTTGTTTTTGAGCGGCGCAATCGGTGGCGAGCTCGGGCATTTGTTTCTAATGCCGTCAGAGACAATTTTGTACGCGGCTAGTGGCGGCCTGGCCGCGATGCTCCTCGCCTACGCCACAATCCTCCCGGATTTGGACTTAATCGCATGGGGTGTCTCCCGTTTCTCAATTCGCTTGAAGGCCAAGCATGTCGCTGGTGCAATCCTGTTGCTGAGCTTGGTGATGCTGGCGATTGACCGAAATGGCGCGGTAATACACAGCGCGATTCCAGGCGGCCTTGCCGCCGGCTGGCTTTACGCAAATTTGCTCGGCTTCGGGCACGCCTCGTGGGTGCGGCGACTGTTACATCGCCGCCGCGAAGCAGCCGAACGCGTGCAGCGCATGACGCCGGCGGAATTTATCGAGCGCGAAATCGATCCATTGCTGGAGAAAATTTCGCGCAAGGGAATCCAAAGTTTAACCCGGGCCGAGCGTCGCCTTCTGTCCCAGGCGCGCGAAAAAGTTGGTCAGGTTTAATCCGGTCAGTTCGCGGTTAAGATCGATAATAGTATTCCGTCCGGTTTCGCGGCATCTTTCGCGTGATGGAAAGCGCGAGTTGGATCAAAGAGAAATCCGCTGCCTCGCTCTATCCAGCGCAAGTTGAAACGACGCTGATTCAACTGAACGAAGCATGGCCGGTAGCTGCGGGCCCGCTGCCGGACGCGATCCAATGTTTTCCGCTAGGCGAGGCCGCGCTTCTTCACCTCTTCGCCGTCTCGAGCATCTGTGCGGCCCGGATTGTTCAGAATCCGGAGCTTCTGCTCTGGCTTTCGCAACCGGAAATTTGCCGGCAAGGTCGAGATCACATCGAGATGGCGAACGAACTTTATTGGACCGCCAATAGTGATGTCGCAGTAAATAACTTCCAAATTCTTCGCCGCTGGAAAAATAAGGAAATGACCCGGATCGCATTGCGCGAGCTCGCGAATGCAGCGGCACTCGAAGAAACAACCGCCGAATTATCCCAACTCGCCGAAATTTGCGTGCGCGAAGTCTTTGCCCATTTGAATGCAAAATTCCGGGAATCTTTTGGGTCGCCCACGGCCGATTTTGCCATCCTGGCTCTTGGCAAACTGGGCGGCCGTGAGCTCAATCACAGTTCCGATGTCGATCTTATCTTTCTTTACAGTGAAGAGGGCGAGCTCTCGCCGCGACTCTCATATCATCAATGGTTCAATCGCTTGGCCGAAAAAATTCTAGAGACGTTTTCCACGCGCGACCCGGAAGGCGCGCTTTTTCGGATCGATCTTCGCTTGCGTCCTGAAGGCTCGGCCGGTCCGCTCGCCCGCTCACTCGAAAGCATGGAAAATTACTACGCCGGCTTTGGGGAAACGTGGGAGCGGATTGCGTTGATCAAAGCGCGGGGAATCGCCGGCAGTCGCGAACTGGCCTACGAATTCTTGCGCCAACATCAGCCTTTCATTTACCCGCACAGCCCGACCCCGGATCTGCTCGATGAAGTCGCAAACATCAAACGCCGGATAGAACGCGAAGCACTGGGAACGGACGAATTGGACCGGGACGTCAAGCTTGGGCGTGGCGGAATTCGTGAGGTCGAATTCGTTGTCCAAACGCTCCAGTTCATTCATGGCGGCCGCCACGCTTTCCTGCAGGAAACAAGCACCATGAAGGCTTTGCGTGCCTTGGCGGAACTCGAATTGATCCCGCGGAAAGAAGTTGTCGATCTTGATCGCGCCTATCGCTTCCTCCGCCAGGTCGAGCACCGGTTGCAGATTGAAGCCGAACAACAAACTCACACCGTTCCGCGCGACCCGGTGGCTCTCAAAAGACTTGCGCGCAGTCTCGGGTTTGATTCGGCGAACGAATTCAGCACGGCCCTCAAGAAGACGATGCAGAATGTTCGATCGATTTTCGATCGAGTCATTTCATCCGCCCCGGCCGAAGGTGCGCTGCCAGATCTGCGATTGTTCAAAGACGAAAAGTCGGCAGCCCGATCGCTTGCGGATTTATTGAAACCCACGTCGGCGTCGCACGTGGCGCCGCGCACAAAACAGGTTTTTGCAAAACTGCGACCCGCCCTTCTCGAGCAAATGGCAAAGACAGCCGATCCAGACGCTGTTTTGAATCAGTTCGTCCGGTTCGTTGAAGCTTACGGACTGCGGGGCCTTCTTTTTGAACTGCTGGCCACCAATCCGACTTTTCTCGAATTAATGATCAAAACTCTCGATG
>CATPAW010000054.1 GCA_955652255.1 uncultured Chthoniobacterales bacterium
AAGAAAGCGCCGTGCGCAAGGCGGGGGCATGGATGGCGGAAAAAATGGTCCAGGCGAAATTCGCACTCGGTGGTAATGAAGCCGGAGGTTTAGGACTGCTGCAAGCATTTGAAGGTCTCGCGCTCGGAATCACGGGGAAAAAACTTCTCTGGCGCGCGCTAAGTTCGGTGGAAGCGGACATCCCGGATGTGCAGGGCATCGATTTGGCGCGACTGGAGCAACGCGCGCAGGAGCAATTCGAGCGCGTCGAAAAAGAACGACTGCATCTGGCGCGCGAAGCGTTGGCGGTCGATTGATTAGATTATCGGCGCCGACGTCCGAACGAGTAGCCGCGATGAGTGCGGCCGCCGCCAACAGCACGCTTCTTCGACCCGCCGGCTGATTCCGGTTCGAACAAGACGGTGTAGAGATAGGGGAAATTGTCGAGTTTGAGCCGCGGAATCTTTCGCCCGATGAAATGTTCGATCGCCTGCAAGGCCTGAACTTCCTGGCCGTTCATCAAAGTGAAAGCGTCCCCGACATTTTGCGCGCGGCCGGTGCGGCCGATGCGGTGGACGTAATCTTCTGGATGCTCGGGCACGTCGTAATTGATAACATGACTAACGCCGGCGATATCGAGTCCGCGCGCAGCGATATCGGTCGCGACCATGACTTCGTATTTGCCGGACTTGAAACCATCGAGAGCTTCGATGCGTTCGCGCTGCGTGCGATTGGAATGCAGGACCGCGACAGAATGATTCCCCGTTTTTAGTTTGTGGGCAATCCGATCGGCGCCGTGTTTGGTTCGTGAAAAGATCAGCGCGCTGTCGAAGTTGGTGCGCTCGAGCAATGCCATGAGCAGATCGAACTTCTGTTCGGCCGCCACGGGATAAACTGCGTGCGTCACGGTCTCGGCCGGTGAACGACGCACACCGATTTCCACCAGCTCGGGATCGCGCAGAACCCAGGCGGCGAGCCGCTCAATCTCGGGCGGAAGCGTCGCCGAAAAAAGCAGCGTTTGCCGATCGATCGAGATTTTCTCAACGATCCGGCGAACATCGGGAAGAAATCCCATGTCGAGCATGCGATCGACCTCATCGAGCACGAGAATGCTCACCTGGCGCAGATCCATGGTGCGTTGCTCGAGCAGGTCGAGCAGTCGACCCGGCGTCGCGGCCAGAACATCGACACCGCGCTTGATCTCTTCGCGTTGTTTTCCGTAGCCGACGCCGCCATGCACGACGGTTGCGCGCAAGTCAGTAAAGCGTCCGTAATCGCGAAAAGCCGTCTCGACTTGCGCGGCCAGTTCCCGTGTCGGTTCAAGGATGAGACAACGAAATGCACCGTGCTTCGCCAGCAAGGTGAGAATGGGCAGTGCGAACGCGGCCGTCTTACCGGTGCCGGTCTGAGCGGTACCGATCAGATCTCTGCCCGCCAGAATAATCGGGAAGGCGCGCAGCTGGATCGGCGTCGGCTCGGTGAAACCCATCGCCTGGGTGCCGCGGACGACCTCCGGTGAAAGTCCAAAGTTGTTAAATGACACAGAAAGAAACTAGCTTGATTCGCCCATCGCACAACGGACACAAAGGGCACAAAGATCATCACTTTGTGTCCGTCGTGACCTTTGTGCGAGATTTACTCCATGAAAAAGCCGCTGTGCATCTTGGTTCTGGCGGATACGCACGACCGTCTGCCTTCTAACGTGTTGATCTTGGCGAAAGGCGCGGATGAGATCTGGCATTTGGGCGACGTGTGTGCGGAGAAGATTGTGGATGAGCTGCGTGCGATTGGTCCGCCGGTCACGGTCGTGCGCGGGAACTGCGATAGCAATAACGCGTGGCCGCCGGTTGTCGATCTTGCGCGCGGCGGGTTGAAGCTTCGGTTGCAGCACATTCCGCCGGGGCGTCCGCCAGAGAATGTCGATGTTGTGCTGCACGGCCACACGCACGTGCCACGGAATGAACGCCGGAGCGGCGTGCTGTTTCTAAATCCTGGTTGTGTGACAAGGCCGAATCGGGGTGCGGCGCCGAGCGTGGCCTGGCTGGAAATTTCCGCAGACGGAACGCTAACCTGGACACCGAAATCTTTGCGCTGAGCCGCGCGTTTTCTTCTGCGCCTAATCCTCGCGCAGTGCGACAATCGGATTAACGCGGCTGGCGCGGTGTGCCGGAATCCAGCAGGCGACAAATGTAGCCCCAAGCAGCAAAAGACCGACTCCAAGATAAATCGTCGGATCGGCGGTTTTGACTTCGAAGAGAACACTCTGCAAGAAACGGGAAAGTGCGAGCGCACTGAGCAGACCGATCCCGCATCCGATCATGAGCAAACGCATCCCGTGCGACAGAATTAGGGTCCGAATCTGAGCGGGACGCGCGCCGAGAGCGAGACGGATACCGAACTCGCGCACGCGCTTCAGGGTGGTGTAAGCGAGAACGCCGTAGAGACCGATGGTCGCCAGAATCAGCGCGAGCACGGCGAAGACGGAAACGAGAAACGTGAGCAGACGTTGCGTACCCCACGTTTCCTGAACTCGATCCTGCATGGTTCGGACGTCGAACACCGGCTGTGCGGGATCGATCGAGCTAACGATATCGCGGATTGGTTTTTCGAGCGAGGCGACGCCGGACCCGGCGCGAACAAAAAGCCCGAAGCCAGTACGCTGCGCCTGTGCCATCGAACAGTAGATCAACGGCAAGGGCATCATCTCATCAATGGCGTGAAATCTCATGCGCGCGACGACACCGACAATTTCGTGAAAGACGTAGCCTTCGTTATCGTTGCCCGCATCGACGTAAAGACGCTTCCCGATCGGGTCCTCGCCGGGAAAATATTGCTCGGCCAAAGCCTGATCGATGACAACGACGCGCGGTGAGGTTGCGGTGTCGCCATTGTTGAAAGTTCGGCCGCGAAGAAGTGGAGCTTTGAAAGTCGCGAAGTAATCGCCGGTAACGACTTCGAGGTCCGCCGATGGCATTTGACTCGGCGAAAGTGTCGGACCGTTTTCGCGGCCGAAGCCAGTCTGCCAGCCGCCCATGAGCGGTGAGTTCGACCCAATGCCGGCAGTTTGAACTCCTGGCAATGCGCGCACTCGATCGAGCAGCGCGGTCGTAAAGGTGATGACCTTTTCGCGCGTAGAATAGGAGCGGAAGGGCAGCTCGACGCGTGCCGTGAGCAGGCCGCGCGGTTCATAGCCGAGCTGAAGAGCTTGCATCCGCGAGAAGCTTTTCAGGACGAGCGCGGCCGCGATGAGCAACGTAAGAGTGAGCGCAATTTCACTAATAACGAGCCAGTCGCGGGTGCGTTTGGCCGAGGGGGCATCGCCGCTTCCGTGCGATCCGGATTTCAAAGCGAGTTGAACGTCGGCGCGCGAGCTCTGCCAAGCCGGCCACAACCCGAAGAGCACAGTGGTAAGCGATGCAATGACGAAGGCAAAACCGAGCACGGGAAGATCGAACGAGATTTCCTGGAACCGCGCGACGCCCTGTGGAGCCAGCGCGCCGAGAGCATCGCGCACCCAAACCGCAATAAAAAAGCCAAGCATCCCGCCAAGAAGCGCGATAACAAAACTTTCAATCAGCAACTGGCGAATAATCTGCGCGCGACTGGCCCCAACCGCCGTTCGAATGGCGAACTCTCGCGCCCGCGCCGCACCACGCGCAGCGAAAAGATTGGCGAGATTGGCGCAGGCAATGAGCAAGACCAAACCGACGGCGCCGAGAAGGAGAGTGAGGTTAGTGCGATATTTGCCGACCAGATTCTCGAGCAGCGGGCTAATAACAACGGTGGTTTGCGCGTTGGTCGCCGGATATAACTTTTCCAAACGCGCGGCGATGTTCTTCATTTCACTCCGCGCAAGATCGACAGTTACATCAGGCTTCAATCGGCCCCAGACAAGCAACATCGGGTGAATGTTTCGATCCTGCCACATCGGCACGATACGACGCTCGAATGGAAGCCAGGCATCCGTATCCTGGGGCGAGGTCATTTGCGGCGGCATAACACCGATGACGGCAAAGCTCTGGTTGTGCAGCGTAATGGCGCGGCCAAGAATAGCCGGATCTCGACCAAAGGCCCGCTGCCAGAGCCGATCGCTAACGATGACTGCAAGCGGCCCGCCCGGCTTTTGCTCTTCCTCCGTGAAGGTGCGGCCTAATTCAGGCGAAAGGCCAATCACCTTAAAAAAACTCTCGCTCACATAGGCCGAGGAGATGCGCTCGGCTTCGCAGCCGGGAATTCCGGTGAGATTGCGCGACTCGCGACGCGTGACGGCAAGATGTTCGAAAACCGTATTGTCCCGTTTCCAATTGAGATAATTGGGAAGAGCGACGGAAAACTGTTGTCCGGGGCCGGAGGATTCGGCGAGAACCATAATGCGGTCCGCGCCCGGATACGGAAGCGGCCGCAGCAAGACCGCGTTGATGACGCTAAAGATGGCGGTGTTTGCGCCGATGCCCAGCGCCAGGGTCAGCACGGCGACAGCGGTGAAGGCCGGCTGCTTCGCCAGCATCCGCGTGGCGTAACGCAGATCTTGCAGGAACGTGCCCATCTCCTCGCGGCAAACCGAAGTGAACGTAAACCCGCGAGAGATTAGCTGCCTTGTGCTGCAAGCGCGTAAACTGGCGTGTTCGCCACTTTGTCGATCGGGAACGCGACTGATTGATGCGCGAACTGCCAGATCGAGACGACGGCGCTGAGGATAAGAATCGCGTAAACCAGGGTTTCAAGCCGGGTGCGGTTCTTCTCTTCGGAGCGAACCAGGAGAGCGTAAGTAGATTCGAAGTTGTTCATAAGTTTATTGGTTGATACCAACCCTTATGCAACCACTGTGCCACGGATAACATTGTCAATCTAACTCGCTCGCCATGAGCGAATTGAGATTTATTCGGCCTCAGCCGGCAATGTACGGATGTTCCGTGTATGGGAACGAACCGTTCCATTTTTGGGACGGCCAAACAAGCGTTCTAGTTGTCGATCTTTGACGCGAATGCGCGAGAATTATTTCGCGGCGTCGTCAGATTTTTTGCCGAACCACTTTCGCTTTTTTGGCTTCGGCTCTTCCACCGGCGCAGGCGCGCCTTCCTTTTC
>CATPAW010000055.1 GCA_955652255.1 uncultured Chthoniobacterales bacterium
GCAATCCGGTTACGCGATCCTTGACCTCACCGCGCGCGGTAAGCACCAGAACACGGCTGGTGACATGTCGCGAGCGCAGGCGGCGCAACACTTCAAAACCGTTCATCCGGGGCAGGCCGATATCTAGCACGATCAAATCAAAAGCGGCGCCCACCACTTCGTGCAGAGCGACTTCGCCATCGTGAATTACAACCGGATCATGACCAGCCTCGATCAGCGCCGAATCGATGTGTCGCGCCAATCGGACTTCATCTTCGACAATAAGGACGCGCATGAATTTTTAAAAGGCCCGATATTTAGAAGCGCACTGTGAATTGTGCGGCGAGCATATGGTTGTCATCGCGCGGACCTGTGGTTTCCTGCTGAAAGCTGTATTGCACCTTTAGTTGAGCATGGGTTGTGAAACGATAGGCAATCGCAGCATCTACCCGCCCGAGATCATCACCCCACCGAACGCGACCGCCTGCGCCGTCGGGCACGGTATCGAACAGTTGCTGGTTCCAGCGGAGCGCGGCAAAAAACTGGGGCGTGAATTTATATTTCACCTCAAAATAGTATGCGAATGTATCCGCGTCGCCGACGCGTGGAATTTCGAAACGCGCTTCGTAAAATTCCGCCCACAGTTGCAGATGATGCCAGGCGAAGCTGACATCCTGGCCGAGGACGAACTCCCGATAATCGCCGATATCGCGCCCACGCGGCAATGTGTGTTCAGCTTCGGGCCGGAAGTACGCGCCGTCGCCTGCCGATAAACCAAAATTCCACATTTGATTCGGCCGGAAGCCAAGGTGCGCATCGAAGGTCGGATGATCGAAACCAACTGCGGTGACATCCCACGACTCCGGACGTGAGGAGAGCGAGGAATTTTTGATTTCCGCCGCGTAATCAAATTTTCCAAGCCGCCCTGAGACGGAAATACCGCTTGTGTAACTTGGTCCCCAAATCACCGGACTGAATTCGTACTTTTCATTGTTGAACCTGTGGACGAAATCGAGCGGCGACGCGGGCGCGGATTTGTCCTGGATCGGGGTGACGTTTTCATAAACAAGCGGCGCGTTGACGAACGGATTTTCCCACGACAAATTCCGCGTGACCCAATTGCCGACAACGGTTGCGAACTTGCCGACTTGCAAAGTGAAGCGACCGTCCTCCCACGGGGTAACCCGAAGCGCATACTGGTCCAGACGAATCTGGGCGCCGTGATCGCTCGGATCGAAACCGCGATCGAGTCGCGACTGCGCGAAAAAATAAACGTGCGGGCCGAATTGAGCGTCGAGGAAAAATGTCAGGCGCGGGTTGAAGAGATTGTCGATGTTGCTGTCGATGAGCCCGGGTGCTGGCTGCTGGAAATGATAAAGCTCGACATCGATCGTGCCGCTCAGACGCGCCCGAAGATTATCTTGGAACGCAGCGATAGTGAGCGAGTTATCGAGGCGATCAAGAACGTCATCGATCTCAAATGCGCTCGCCGCGCAAACGAAAAGGCAGAAGCTGAGCGCGCGAAGTAGCTTCATCCGAGTTTATCGGCGCGGCTTGCTGCTGGTTGTGAAGCGCAAAGACGCAGCTCGAACTCCGTCCAATCATCGTCGGAACAAACTAGCTTTAAATCGCCTCTGTGTAATCGGGTGAGTTCGCGCGCCAAATTCAAACCGAGGCCGTGACCGGAAACAGGTGAGCGGGTTACGTCGCCGTGGAAGCGTTTGAAAATGTGTTCCTGCGCAGCGCGCGCAATGAGCTGGCCGGTGTTGCCGATGGTGAGGACAACGTCATTATTTGTTTGGCGTGCCGCAACTCGAATGCGCCCACGCGGTCGATTGTACTTCAGCGCGTTCTCCAAAAGATTTTGCACAATGAGAGAGGTGTATTGTTTTTCGCCGGCAACATACAATTCAGCTGGGAGTTTTTTCTCGATTTGCACATCGACCGAATCAGGAAGCGCGCTGAGATCATCGAGCCATTCTTCGACAAGTTGACTGAGATTTATCGGCTCGGATTTAATCTGGAGATGACCAGCGTCTAGCCGCGAGAGGAGAAGCAAATCGTCGATGACGCCGGTCAATCGATGAGTTTGGTGAAGGAGCGCGGACAATTCTTCGTAAACTTCCAGTTTGAAATCTTCGCGCGTGAGCAAGCTCTCGAGCCCGGCGCGAAGGACTGTCACTGGAGTCTTCAATTGGTGTGAGGCATTGGCGGAATATCTTGTCGATCTTTTCAACTCCTCACTGGTGGACGCGAGCGCGGCTTCGGCGCGTCTTCGGCGCACGCGATTCGTCTCCGAATCCACGGCCAGCTTCTCAACCGGGACGGATAGGCGCATAGCGGTAAAATGACTGGCGACGAAACCGCCGAGCAAAAGCAACACGCTTGCACCCCCAATCTGCCAGCGCAGTCGATGCTGCCGGGCAATGGAATCGGCCAGCGAATAAATGCAAATTTCGTAGGCGGGCGCAAAGAGCGAATTCGGATTGAGCCGCTTGTAAAATAATAGCTGCGGCGCGCCATTCACATAGACGGTGAAATTACTCTGTGCCCGATCGGACTTCGCGATTGCGTCGCTTATTTCCGCACCGAGCGCAGCTTCCGCCGAGGCCGGGAGGAATAGCAGGTACAACCGGCCATTGACCCAAATGCCACTTATCATTGCGGCGCCGGCGCGCTTAAGGGCGAGCTCGAAAGGTTTAAATCCAGCGACGAACGCGGAAATGACGCTGCCCGTGTCTGTGGAAAAAATCGGAACGACCATTATTTCGTCAACAACCGCTTTAGGGCCATCAGCATTTTCGGGGAGATAACCGATTTGCTGCATCTGAGGCAATTTTTTCAAAGCCAACTGCGCCTCCGCATCTCCACCCAATTCACCGACCTCCTTTGGATTTGGCGGCGACAGAACGGCCCCGTTTTCATCTAAGAAACGATAGAACTTGGCGTGAAGTGAGTGCGCGGCTTGTTCCGGCGCTGGCTCCTCGCGTTCCATCAAATCGCGCAATTCGTCCTTGGCGCTCGGATACAAAAGATCGAGAGCGTTGTCTTCGAGCGCCGCATGGATTCTTGGCTTCAACGCCAGCGCGCGGCAACGCTCGGCCAGCGCCGCGTGGCGCAATTCCCGAAGTTTGTCCAGTGAAGAAAGTTCGGCCTGAAAATTCTGCTGCAAATCACGTTCTGCCGTTGCCGCGACGTTGCGCTGAGCAAGATAAAGCCCGAGAGCCGTCAGCCCCGAAGTCACCAGCATCATCGCCGCCAACAACTTCGCCCGAAAACTCGCCGCGCTCCGCTTATTTGTCTCGGCTACATAATTCATGGAAAATCAACGCGCACTGTCTCGCCGCGCTTCAATTCCACGAGCTGTTCGTGCGTGGTCTTGCTGTCGATCCAAGCCTTGAGCGTGTAATGACCGGAAGGAAGTCCGCGCAGCCGAAATCGCCCCTCCCCATCTGTCATGGCAAAATGTGGAGTGTTAAGAACGAGAATAAGGCCGCGCATGTGCTCGTGGATATCACAGCGAAGCGCCACTAGCCCGGCCTTGTCAAAAATCTCCGACGGGATTGGTCTCTCCTCCGGGCGATAGCGGCCAAGATCGAATCGCTTCGCGGGAGAGTACGAAAAAATGCTGTGATAGGTATCGTCGAGGTTTGGGAACTCAACTCTTGTGCCGACTTGCACTGGCAGGAGCGATGGAATGAATGTCAAATCTTTTTGCACGATCTGTTTCGTAGGAGGCGAAGTTTGTTTTGGAAAAGAGCCATCCAGATAAACCACCGCCAACGGCGGCTGGGTCGAGAGAACGCCACTATGCGTAACAATCTCGTAGCGCTTCGCCATCACCGGCGCCGAATGCGATTTCGGCAGTTCCACGCGCCCCTCTAAAACTGAGTCCGCCAAAACCGAAATGGAAAGAAGAACGAAGACCAGGTTGAACCAAACGAGTCCGGGCAAGCGCATCTCAATGATCTAACGCGTTCTGATTGTCGATGTTGCGCGCTTTCTCCGGTAGATGCGATAAGTCAAGAAACATTCGTCGCCGACCACGCGCATGTCGATCAACGAACAACGGACGCTGGCGGGCAGGAATGTCTTGTCCAAACCGGTAAGGGTCGGCGCGTTGGCTCCGCCAAACAGATAAGGTGCGATCGTGAGATTGAGTCGATCGACCAGCCCGCGCTCCAAAAGCGAACGGAAAAGCGTTGCGCCACCTTCGCAAGCGACCGTGCGCACGTTGTATACACTGCGCAGCTTCTGCAACATCGCGACAAGATCGACATGTTGGGATTTCGTTAAATGCAGCGTCGCTTTTTCACGAAGCGCCGTCTGAATCTTTTTCGGCATCCGCGTAGTCGAAAAAATAAGAATCGGCGAGATATCGGTTTGAAAAATCTTAAGTTGATTGTCGATCTTTCCTTCGTTCGAGACGATCACGCGAATCGGATAAGGTGTCTGACCGCGCGTGGTTCTCGCTTTACACAAATCTGTTTTTGGCAACCCGAGACGGACGTTGTCACGCCTGAGGGTGCTATGACCGATCAAGACGGCGTCGGCCAATGCGCGCCGGCGAAACAAGTGCAGCTTGTCTTCGCGTGAAGTGAAATCGACCGGCGAGAAATTACGCGTGGTGATCTTGCCATCGACTGTCATGGCAAAGGTCGCGCTGACAAATGGACGGTGCGATTTTCGCGGCGCGCATGGCGATCTTCGGGCGGATTTACTTCGGCTCGCTGATTTCATGCTCGAGTGTCGCGACTTCCCGCTGCATCTCGCGCAAGCGTACATGTCGCGGCACGCCGCTTGGTTTGTAGAAGAAATAGACGATCGCGCCTGGAACGCAGCTGACGAGGATGATCAGAAAACTGAGTGAGCCGATGAGCACGGCCACTCCTTCTGGAACGCCGCAAAGTTGGTGGAGCATGGTCTGCAGAACTCTTTCGCGAAGGCCGACACCAGCGAAACTGATAGGCAGCGCCGAGATCGTCCGCTCAATCGGCATCACGGCAAAGAAATTAGTCACAGGCACATCAGCGCGTAATGCGTAGGCCGCGCAAAGGAAAGTGGTGAAGGTAGCGAGGTGCGCGACGAGGGATGCGCCAAAAGCGATCAACGTTGCAAACCAATGACGTGCGTAGAGATGATAAGCGG
Source organism: uncultured Chthoniobacterales bacterium (assembly GCA_955652255.1). Classification (GTDB taxonomy): domain Bacteria; phylum Verrucomicrobiota; class Verrucomicrobiia; order Chthoniobacterales; family UBA10450; genus UBA10450. Next base: position 5,128 of record CATPAW010000055.1, read on the forward strand.
CGGCGATCTCGATCAGTTTTTCACGGCCGGGAAATTTTTGCGGTAGCAAATGAAAAAGGTTGAACCCGCTGATGACGAAGCTGGCAAGCAAACCGGCGATCGAAGTGCCGAGAAGAACGAGCAGAAACCAAAGTAACCGGCGCGTTTCGGGAGTTTGCGAAAGCAGATCGAACCGCAGACTAACGAGCGTCGCAGTAATCGCAACCAACGCGACTAAGCCGATGAACCGATCAAAGACGACGGCAAGCAGCGCGCCGGCTTTGCGATCGGGGGTTTCTTTGAGCAGCAGGTAACTCTTGATGATGTCGCCGCCGGTGCCGCCAGGCAGGAACTGATTGTAAAACATTCCGATCAGGAACAGACCGGACAGCCGCGGAAGACTTAGACGAATGCCCTGAACCTTAAGCAGAACCTGCCAGCGAAAAGCGGCGGCTATCTCTACCACGGCATACGCAAAAACTCCGGCGGCGACCCAGTGATAACGCGCGTGGCTGAGCGCTTGCTCCATCTCCTTGCGTTTGTTCGGGTCGTGATAAACCAAAAACAGCAACGCGATAGTGACGGCGAGCTGGAAAATTGTGATGAGGATTTTTTTCATGCGCCGAAATGTTCTTTCCAAGCTTCGACCGAGCGTCGGATTTCCACGGCGGTTTTGCGAGGACTCATTTCCCAAACCAATACGCACTCGCGCGGCAGAAGCGGAACAAGCTTCACAAGATCGACATCGCCGGCGAAAGGCGGCTGATGGTCCTGGGCCGGCCAAATGCAGTCCTGGACATGACAACCAAAAGTGCGCGGAGCGATTTGCCGCAGCCACTCGGCGTGATCGACAAACGCCAGGTTCTCCTTGATCTGGATGTGGCCAAAGTCGTGCCAGTAACCGAGTTGCGGTGAGTTGAATTCATCGAGCAATACCGGCAATTCGCGCTCGGTCGGAATTTCTTCATAGCCACGCCGCCCTTCCACGCCGAGTTTGACGTTTTTCGAAGCCGCGTAATCAACGATGCGCCGCACGCAATCCCTCACACGCTTGAGACAGGCAGGCGCGGCCGACTCACGTTTTTGCACCGCACGGATTTTTCGACGGACATATTCACGAGAAAGCAATTTGCCGCTTTTGGCCAGCTCGATGAGCGAATCGGTGATCGAGTTCATCGGTACCTCGCCCAAATGCATGACGACGAAAGGGGCGCGGAGACGCTCGGCGAAATCGATTGTCTGAAGAGTTTGTTTGACCGCGCGTTCGCGTTCTTTGGAATAGGCCGAAGAAAATTGGTAACAGTCAGGAGACGCGCCCAAGACTTCCACCGGAAGCGGACAAAAATTGTGCAGGCTGCTGAATTTGATTCTCCCTGCGTCGTACATTTCTTGAATTCCGGGCATAAGCGAGATGCGAATGCCGTGGCCGAGCTCCACATGATCGAAGCCAAGATCGACAATCTCGCGGAGCATTTTATCACCGGCCGTATGACGGTGAGAATTCCAGCAAGTGGAAAAGGAAATCATGATCGGCCTAACAGAAAGTCACGCCACGGAAGCGACTTCGGGTTCCGGCACCGGCGAAACAGGATGGTCGCATACGTGCCGCCCGGCCACGGTCAAAATCGAGAAGGCGCCGGTCCCGTAAATTATCGAAGCGATAGCTAGGGCGGTGCGCATTCCGATCAAATCTGAAAAGCCAGTGACGATGAGCCCGGCGATCGGCATCAATCCGAAAAAGCTCAGACCGAAGACCGCGGACACGCGACCGCGCAAATGGGCCGGCGCATGTTCCTGCACGATTGTGTTCGCGAGTCCGAAGTTCATCGAGAGCGCGATCGCCAGCACACCC
>CATPAW010000056.1 GCA_955652255.1 uncultured Chthoniobacterales bacterium
GGCATTTCGAAGGTACACCAGGAACGTCCGGACAAAAATACGTCGCCTCGATCAAGCCGTCGCCGAGTTGATGCAACACTTCCGCTTCGACCGCGCGGTATTGCTCCACTGTGAAAAAACCGCGGCCGATCCCGCTTTGGTTCGTGATGATGATGAGTTTGTAATTGTTCTCCCTGAGCCGACGCAACGCTTCCGGCGCGCCCTGAAAAACCTGCACCTGTTTCGGATCGGAGCAATAATCGGCATCGTGCATGAGCGTGCCGTCGCGATCGACAAAAACGGCTGCCGACTTTCCGTCATCGGAAATCATGCTTGAAGCTTGAGAAAAGCTCATCGCGCGTCACGGTAGCGGTGCCAAGTTTGCCGACCACAACGGCGCTGCCGTGATTGGCGATTTCGGCTGCTTCGGCCGGAGTGGCGTCGCAAGCGAGCGCGAGGGTGAAAAGCGCGATGGCAGTATCGCCCGCGCCGGAAACGTCAAAGACCTGGCGCGCTTTTGTCGGAATATGGTGCGGCGGTTCGTCCCTTTGAAAAAGCATCATGCCGTGTTCGCCGAGCGTGATGAGAATATATTTTGTGTCCCATTTCTCGAGCAAGATTGTGCCGGCGCGGACAAGATTGACATCTTTCTCTGGAGATTCGTCCGGATCACGCCACGGAATGCCGGCCGCGAGAAAAGCTTCGGCGCGGTTCGGTTTCACAACGGTCATGCCGCGCCAGTCGATCAAATTTCGTGAGTTGGGATCCGCCGCGACAAGTTTCGCGGCGGCGCGCGTGTCGTGTGCGATTTGCGAGACTAATTTACCGATGAGAAAACCTTTGCCGTAATCTTCGAAGATGATGGCGTCTATCTCGGAAAGGTTCTTTTGAACGGCGGCGACGACTTTTGTAATTTGCCTGGACGAAGGACCGACGATCCGCTCGCGATCGACGCGGACGACTTGTTGATGCCGCGCGATGATGCGCGTTTTGACGATGGTGCGAAAGCTTTTGTTCTCGACCGAGTTGACGATGTCGATGTTTTGTTCGGCGAGAAGCTCTCGAAGCTGTTCGCCGCTGCGATCTTTCCCAATCATTCCAATGACTGAGACACGATCGACAAATTCGCGAAGATTACGAGCGACATTGGCGGCGCCGCCTGGATAAAACGATTCGCCAGTTACTTCGACAACCGGCACTGGCGCCTCGGGCGAGATGCGGCCGACTTTTCCCCAAACGAATTCATCAAGCATCAAATCGCCGATCACCAGTATGCGTTTGGCAGGCGCGCGGCCAAAAATCTGCTCGAGGCGGGTGAAATTCATGAGAAAAACGACGGACGATGCCGCCGAGATGAAAAATTGATACGATTCAAAGGAGTCAAAATGTGGTGCGTGGCGATTTGTGCGGAGCGGATGTTCTGCTTAGAATCTCCCCATTAATCCTGAATACGAAGACGAAATCAACAGTCGAAGCACCCAATGATTCCTTTCGCTAGATACCTGAAGCTGAGCGTGCTCGTTGCGAGCAGCCTGACCCTTTGCGCCCACGGCGCCCAAGCCCCGCAGCATATCGACGTAAAACAATTGTCGAAAAAAGTGGAAGACGTGGTGGTGCCGCTTCCGAACGAAGTTTTCGGCGCGCTGAACAAGCTCGGGTCGGTCAATTGGAAAGAGTACGTGCGCAGCGACAAAGGAACCAATTTCACGGAACGGCCGCGCATTGCGTTGTTGCTCGGCACGGTGATTGCCGACGGCTTCATTGCGGTGCAAGCGGAAGATGCTCCGGCGGTGAAGGAAATTGGTCAGCGCGTGCAGACGCTGGCCAGAGGAATCGGCGTCGAACGCTCGATCACGCAACACGCCAAAGCGATCACCGAGGCAGCGGACAAGCGTAAATGGGAGAACGTGCGGCAGGAACTCGATCGCACCCAGAACAGCGTGCAGCAGGCGATGAACGAAGTGCACGATGAAAAATTGTCGCAACTGGTCAGCCTGGGTGGATGGCTGCGAGGCACGGAGGTTTTGACCGCGGTGGTAACGAAACATTTCTCCACCGAAGGCGCTGAGCTGCTGCACCAGCCGGACCTGCTCGTTTATTTTCAAACGCGATTGCAGGCGATGCCCGAGTTTGATCTGGCGATCATCCGCGAAATTCGAGGCGCCCTTGTCGAAGTAAAGCCTTTGATCGACGTGGGCCGCGCGCACATCTCGCCCGAATCGGTAAAAAAAATCAATGATATTACGACGCGCCTCGACTACGGCATCGTGACCAGGGAGTAGGGAACTTAATGCGTGCGTTTGTGAAAGTTCTCTTTCGTGGAAGTTCGTCCCTCGCGATTCTGCTCGCGCTGCGACTGACAGGTTTCGCGTCAGTCGACGATGCGCAATCATTCGCACTCCAGGCCGCGGAACCGTACATCAAAGAGGGGTTCCAGGTGCGCGAAGATTACTGGGGCGGCGATCTCGGCTCGGGCGAAAAAAAGGCGGTGCGGCAACAATTATTTAAGGGCAACGAATATTGGTTTTGGATGGGTACGGAAGTCGAGCGGGCGCGGATTTCCGTTCATATTTACGATGCTGAGGGAAAACTCGCGGAGCAGCCGGACGGATGGGAGAAGGGTCACTTCGCCGCGGCGCACATCATTCCCAAAAGCACCGGCAGCTATTTTATCATCGTAAACATCGAGGAGTCACCGGAAGAGCGCACGCACTGGGCGCTGGTTTATGGGTTCCGCTAAGTGACCTAGATGTCGATCTTGCAAGACAGGGAGGGCCGCTTTCCAAAGCGCCCGCGGCGGTTTAGAAACCGCCGTTCCTTGGTTCTATGACTGAGACGCGCACGTTACAATTTGAGAGCGCGCTCGCCTTGCAATCGCTCTACGCAAATGACCTCAAGCTTTTGAAAAATCTCGAAGATTCGCTCGACGTAAAAGTGACCACGCGCGAAGGCTGGGTGAAGCTGGAGGGGGAACCGGACAAGATCGACAAGGCGCAGCACGTTTTCGACCAGCTCGAACAAGTCCGGCAAAAAGGTGTGCCGATTCAGAAACACGAATTCAATTACGCGTTGAACTCGGTGAGCGAAGCGCGCGAAGATAATCTCGGTGAAGTTGTCTCGACCAAGATCATAACTTCGCCGCGCAAACCGCCAATTGTGGCGCGCACCACCGGCCAGCGCAGTTATGTCGATGCCATCCAGAAACACGATGTCGTCTTTGGAATCGGGCCGGCCGGCACGGGCAAGACTTATCTTGCCGTGGCCATGGCGGTGGCCGCATTAAAAAAAGAACAAGTTGCGCGAATCGTTTTGACGAGACCGGCGGTGGAGGCGGGCGAAGCACTGGGGTTTTTGCCGGGGGACTTGCGGGAAAAAATTACGCCATATCTTCGCCCGCTTTACGACGCGTTGCATGATATGCTCGACCCGGAAGAGATTGAGCGCTCGGTCGCGCGGCAAACCATCGAAGTCGCTCCGCTCGCGTATATGCGCGGCCGGACGTTAAGCAACGCATTTGTGATTCTCGATGAAGCGCAGAACACGACGACCGAGCAAATGTTCATGCTTTTGACTCGCATAGGCACAAATTCCAAATGCGTTGTCACGGGCGACGTGACTCAAATCGATCTGCCGGTGAACAAACGTTCCGGTGTTCTCGAGGCGTTGCAGGCGCTGAAGAATATTCCCGGGATCGCGACTGTTTATTTCACCGAGCGCGATGTCGTTCGCCACGAACTCGTGCGTGCCATCATCAATGCTTACCAGCAGCATCGGGCACCGCTGACCTCGGAGCCTAAATAAAATCGTGCCATGTTCGATTTCTTGCGACACAACCGGCTGGTGAGACGTGGTCTCGCCTCGCGTAAGATGCGCCGCCGCCGCGCGCGCAACGAACTGCTGCGCGGTCTCGAGTGCGCTTCCTCTGTTAAAGTATTGATCTTTGCCGGCTTCACGGCCGGACTGGCGTTCCTCATCTTTAGCGGGCAACAGCCGGAACCGACGAAAAATTTCGTCATCGCGCTGTTGTTTCTGGCCATTGCGATGACGCAACTCTGGATCAATCAGCCCAGCACTTTTTCGCAAAACTCGCGGGTCCTGCTCGTTTTCGGAACGATCCTGGTGCAACTGGCGGTGACTAAGCTCTTGCTCGTGCTTTGCAATGACAGCACGTTTCGATTTTTGAAGCCGGAAATGGGCGGGCTCATCGCGCCCTACGCGTTCGCGCCGCTGGTGCTGAGCGTTTTGCTCGGCCGTAACCATGGCCTTTATGCTGCCGTTTCCGTCAGCCTTTGGAGCAGCGTGTTGTTTGGAAAAATCGATGCGCCGCTGCTCGTGACCAGTCTGATTAGCGGATTTACCGCCGTGTATCTCACGCTCCAGGTCCGGCGGCGTAGCAAGTTGATCCGCGCCGGCCTCGGGGTCGGACTCGCCATCTGGTTACTGTCGCTCACGTTCGGACTGATCGGGCCGATCAGTTTGTTTTCACCGATGGCCAATGATTGGGGAATGATCGGCCTCCAGAGCGCGCTCGCAGTCGGAAATGGAATCGTGACGGCAACCGTGGTTGGCGGCGTGCTGCCAATCCTCGAGCATCTCTTTCAAATCACGACCGATATCTCCTGGCTCGAGGCCTCCGATCTTAACCATCCATTGCTGCGCCGTATGACGATCGAGGCGCCGGGCACTTACCATCACAGCCTGGTCGTGGCGAATCTTGCCGAGGCCGCCGCGGAAGCCATCGGCGCGAACGCAACGCTTTGCCGGGTCTGCTCCTATTTTCATGACGTCGGAAAATTGGTGAAGCCGGAATACTTCACCGAAAACATGAATTTCGAGCGCAACCCACACGATGATCTGGCGCCGACGATGAGCGCGTTGATCATCATCGCGCATGTGAAGGAAGGCGTCGATCTTGCGCTCAAGCACAAACTCAATCAGCGCATCATCGACATCATCCAGGAACATCACGGCACCTCGCTCGTTTACTACTTCTACCAACGCGCGCTTCAGCAACAGGAGGACGCGCGCGCGGGCGGAAAAATCACGAATATCCGCGAAGAGGACATTCCGGAAGTGCGCGAGGAAAGTTTTCGCTATAGCGGGCCGAAGCCGCAAACCAAGGAAAGTGCCATCGTTAGTCTCGCCGACATGGTGGAAAGCGCATCCCGCAGTCTCGAGAAACCAACGCCGCAAAAAATCGAACAGCTTGTCAATGAGCTGATCGAAGAGCGAATCGCGGATCGGCAATTGGATGAGTGCGATCTCACCCTTGGCGACTTAACAATTATCGCCGACCGGTTCCGATTTACGCTCATGACCATGCTCCACAGCCGGATCGCGTATCCGAGGCAGGAAACAAAATTCACTGTGACCCGCGATGAAAGTTTGCCCGACGTAATGGCGGCAATAAAAAAACCGGCATCCGCGCCACCGGTCTCGGCCGCCTAAATGAGAGGGCGCGCAGAAACGGGCATTGTTCTGGGCTCGGGCTTGAATGAAGTCGCTCCGAATGTCGCGGGCGATGCGATAATTTCGTATGCGGAGTTCGATCAAATTCCGCAACCTACCGTTCCGGGACATGCCGGCCGCTTTGTGTTAGGCGAGATCGACAATGTGCGCGTGATCTTCGCGCAAGGTCGCGTCCATCTTTATGAGGGACTTTCTGCGCGCGACGTGACTGCGGTTGTCCGAGTTCTCGCCGAAGCTGGAATCACACAACTTATCCTCACGAATGCCGCGGGTTCGGCGAACCCGCAATTCACCCCCGGCTAGTGGATGATGATCACCGACCAAATCAATCTCACCGGAACGACTCCATTGCTCGGCGAGCCGGAATTTGTCGATCTTAACGAAGCGTATTCGCCCGATTTAAGGAAACGATTTGCGGAGGCCGCGCGCAAGATCGACATGGTGCTGCACGAAGGCATTTACGCAGGCGTGCTCGGCCCGCAGTACGAAACGCCAGCGGAAGTTCGCATGCTGCAAAAACTCGGATAGGAAAAAACAAGTGCTGATACCGCAATCACAGTGCCGGCGAGGAACTTTTGGCGTCTCTTCATTCAAGCTAATGAAGTAGAGGAACCTTCGCAGTTAAAGGCGAACATTTTTCTTTGACTCAAGAGTGCTTATAACTCCGGCGGGCGGGCGCGGGGTTCTCGATCTTTCGCGGTGGCGGTGCTTGGGACCGTGACGAACGGGCCGCCTTCCATCGGCGTAACTTTGGTGAAAGCGACATCGGGCATCTCGCTCGGCAATCCCTCCAGCGGAAATTCCTTGCGCAATGGGAAGAAGGGATAACCGTCCCACATCAGGATGCGACGCAGATCGGGATGGCCGTTAAATTTGATTCCCATCATGTCGTAAATCTCGCGCTCGTGCCAATTCGCTGTCGGCCAAATGTCGGAAATCGTATCGACTGCGCCGACGTCTTCAGACACGCGCAATTTCAAGCGCAAATTGGCGGCGAGCGTCATTGAGTAGAGCTCGTAAACAATCTCGAAGCGCGGTTCCTCGCCGAAATTGTCGATGCTGGTAATGTCGATCAAATAGTCGAAGGAGAGATCGTCGCGGCAGAGTTTTGCCACTTCCCGCAGATCGCTTGGCAGGATCGTGTAGGTCGTTTCGCCGCGAAACTCGGTCTTATTTCGGATTTTTCCGTCTAATAATTTGCCCAGCGAAGCGAGCAATTCCTGTCCGGTCATGGCAGCACGTCCTCGAGTTTCTCGAGCAGTTCGGGCTTCTGGTTCGTGAACGAGCGTTCTCGCGAGATTTTTTCCTGCAACTTCATCAGGCCGGCCAGCAATGCTTCGGGACGCGGCGGGCAACAGGAAATGTAAACATCGACCGGCAACAGTTGATCGATTCCTTGCAGGACGGCGTAGGAGCGATACATGCCGCCGGTGGAAGCGCATGCCCCCATGGCGATGACCCATTTCGGCTCGGGCATCTGCTCGTAGATTCTCTTTACGGCCAGCGCCATTTTATAAGTGACCGTGCCGGCAACAATCATCACATCGCATTGACGGGGCGAGAAACGCATGACCTCGGCGCCGAACCGCGAGATGTCGAAGCGGGACGCGGCGGTCGCCATCAACTCGATCGCACAGCAGGCTAGACCCATCGGCATCGGCCAGAGCGAATTTTTGCGCACCCAGTTCAAAGCGGCGTCGAAGCGCGTGAAAATCACGTTGCCTTCGATTTTTGAATCGTAAGCCGTAGGCAAAATTTCCGGCACGGCAAAACACTAAAGTCGCGAGGTGCGCACGCAAGAGAAAAGGTCGCACGCAAGATCGACAACAGGAAGGGGACGCCGCCCCTGCGGCGTCCGGTCAGCGCAGCGCGCTGACCCTACGAAGCGCGCATTGCGGAGGAATGTTCTCGATTGTATAGAACGGCTCCCGACGCAGCGATGACTTCAACCACCCGCACGCATCTCGATCAGCTCGAGAACCAAAGCATTTTTATTTTTCGCGAGGCGTATCACGCCTTCGAGAACATCGCCATGCCGTGGTCGATGGGCAAGGATTCGAACGTTCTTATCTGGCTGGCGCGCAAATCTTTTTTTGGAAAAGTGCCGTTCCCAGTTCTGCACATCGACACGACCTACGAATTTCCCGAGATGCTGAAGTTTCGCGAATGGGCGACGAAGCATTACAATCTCAATCTGATCGTTAAAATCAACACCGATGCGCGCGAGCGCGGCATCGGTTACGAGACGCACGATCCGGTGACGGTGACACACGAATTAAAAACCGTTGCGCTGCAGCAGGTTCTTGCCGAATACAAATGGGACGCGCTCATCACAGGAATTCGCCGTGACGAAGATCCCACCCGCGCAAAGGAGAGATATTTTTCGGCGCGCAACGTGCAGTTCGAATGGGACTACAAAGATCAACCGCCGGAATTCTGGGAACAATTCGTGACCTCGGCAGCGAAAGGCGAGCACGTTCGCGTGCAACCATTGCTCGACTGGACCGAGGTCGACATCTGGCGCTACATCCAGCGCGAGAATATTCCGATCCCGCAAATGTATTTCGCAATAAACGGCAAACGATTTCTTTCGTTAGGCTGCAGCCCGATTACGCAACCGATCAAAAGCACGGCGGCAACAATCGAGGAAATCATCGCGGAACTGGAGGCGACAAAGACAACCGAGCGGGCTGGCCGCGCGCAGGACCATCATGAGCGGAATGCGATGCAAAAGTTAAGGGCGAAGGGATTTCTATGATTGCGGATCGCGGATTGCGGATGGCGGAAAGAAAAGAGAAGCGTGCGCGGGTCGCGGACGCGGCAATGTCTGTAGAGGATTTTCGCAAGCGCACTTTTCAATTCGGAGTTCGGATCGTCCGGCTGGTTCAGGCGCTGGGCAAAACAGATGCAGGCCGTGTGATCGGAAACCAATTGCTGCGTTCAGGCACGGCGGTTGGCGCGAATTATCGCGCTGAATTCGTAGCAAAAATGGGGATCGTCGAAGAGGAATGTGACGAAGCACTTTATTGGATCGACATGCTTGTCGAACTGCAATCGATCAATGCAAGTCGCAGGAGAGATCTTCGTGCCGAGGCAAATGAAATTCTCGCGATTGTTGTCGCATCGATTCGAACAGCCCACCGTAATAAGAAACGGTCAGTACGTTACACGCACGATGACTGACCCCAGTCCGCAGTCCGCAATCCAAAATCCGAAATCTTCAGCGGCTGTGCCGCTGAAGGTCGTCTTCGTCGGCCACGTTGATCACGGCAAGTCCACGCTGATCGGGCGCATTCTGCACGACACGGACTCGTTGCCGGAAGGAAAGATCGACATGGTGAAGAAGGCGTGCGCGGCGGAAGGGATGGAATTTGAGTTTGCTTTCGTGCTCGACGCCCTGCTCGAGGAGCAAAAGCAGAACGTCACGATCGATACGACGCAGATCCCGTTTCGAACGGCGCGACGAAACTACGTCATCATCGACGCGCCCGGTCACAAGGAATTCTTGAAGAACATGATCACCGGCGCATCGCGCGCCGATGCGGCGATTTTGGTAATCGCAGCGAACGAAGGCGTGCGCGAACAGAGCCGGCGGCACGCATACTTGCTTGGCTTGCTCGGAATTCGTCAAATCCTTGTTGTCGTTAACAAAATGGACCTTGCGAATTATTCCGAAAAGCGTTTCGGCGAGATCGAAAGCGAGTACAAGAATTTTCTTGTCGATCTTTCATTGGAAGCGCGCGCGTTCATTCCGGCTTCGGCCCGCCAAGGCGAGAACGTGGCGAGTCGAAGCGAAAAGATCGCTTGGTACGATGGGCCGACGCTCCTGGAAGCCCTCGACTTGTTAGAGGTACGCAAAGCAGATGTGGATCTTCCGCTGCGATTTTGTGTGCAAGATGTTTATCGTTTTGGCGAACGCCGCATCGTGGCCGGCCGGATCGAAACGGGTACATTAAGGGTGGGGGACGAGCTCGTTTTCTCGCCGGCGAACAAATCTTCCATGATCGCAAGCATCGAGCGATGGAACGCGCCGGGGATGGGGTGGCCATCGCCGGAGATTCGATTGGAATCACATTGAGTGAGCAAATCTTTATTGAGCGCGGTTATGTCGCGTCGCACGAAACGGACACTCCGATCGAGACAAATCGCTTTCACGCCGATCTTTTCTGGATCGTGCGCGAGCCGTTGCGCGTCGGTCGTCCTTACAATCTGCGGCTGGCGACGCAGGAGGTGAAATGCCAAATCCCGTCGATCGAGCAGGTGATGAATTCGTCGACCTTGGAAACGAAGATCGACAAGCACGAGCAGTTGGAGCGAAACGACGTAGGCCGGCTCATGATTGAAACACGCGGGCCGCTCGTGATTGATAATCATGATCGTATCCCGAATCTCGGCCGGTTTGTCATCGTGGACGACGATGAAATCTGCGGCGGCGGCACGATTTTCGGCGGCGTTTACACCGATCGCAGTGTGGCAAAGAGCCAAAACATTTTTTGGAGCGAGGGAAAAATTACGGCCGGCGAACGTGCGCTGCGCAGCGGACATCGCGGCGCGGTAGTTTGGTTCACCGGTCTATCCGGCGCTGGAAAATCGACAATCGCACAGGCGCTCGAGCGCGAGCTCTTCAATCGCGCCATGCAGACATACGTGCTCGACGGCGACAACGTCCGCCACGGTCTAAATGCAAATCTGGGGTTTGCGCCCGAAGATCGAGTGGAAAACATTCGCCGGGTAAGCGAAGTTGCCAGACTAATGGCGGACGCCGGGGCGGTGGTGATCACGGCATTCATCTCTCCTTATCGAATGGACCGGCGACGCGCGCGCGAGATCGCGCTGGAGGGCAACGTCGAGTTCACTGAGGTATTTGTCGATGCACCGCTGGACGTTTGCGAAACGCGCGATCCGAAGAATCTCTACAAAAAGGCGCGTGCGGGCGAGATTCGCGAATTTACCGGAATTGATGCGCCTTACGAAGCTCCTGAGGATGCGGAAATCGTCGTGCACACGGATCGTCAGAGCGTCGATGAATCGGTTGCAACGATTCTCGAGCAGTTGTTGCCGCGCTTAAAAGCGGATGAGCCGGATGATTGACGCGGCGGTAAATGATTCGCCTTCGCCCGAAGGCGAGTCATTCAGCCGACGGCATGTATCTGATGATCGGGAATGAGGTTGACGTGACTCGAGCTGATCACGTCGTGGACGATTTTGCCGAGCTCATCTATTTCGTAAGGTTTAGCGAGCACGCCGCGGAAGCCAAAGTCTTGATAGCAGCTCATGGTTGCGTCGGTCGCGTAACCGCTGGAAACGATCGCGTTCACAGCCGGATCGATCTCGATTAATTTTTTCAGAGCCTCTTTTCCGCCCACGCCGCCGGGGAGAGTAAGATCGAGAATCACCGCGTCGAAGCGTTCTCCGGCTTCGAATTTCTCGCGGTAAAGATTGACGCCTTGCAAAGCAGTTTCGGCGTGCATCACTTGATAACCAAGAGGCGTGAGTGCGAAATGCGCGAGGGTGCGAATGGCTTTATCGTCATCGACCACCAGCACTCGGCCGGTTCCGGTAGTTGGCTGAGTTATGGTTCCGGGCGAGTCGACCGGCATTTCTTGCTGGAAGGCGGCGGGAAGACCAAAAAGCCAGGTACCGCTTCGGCGAAAAGCGCCGAAAAACCCCCGTTTTCCCTTTGCGTTATTTTGAGGCGGTTCGACTGACCCATTATAATTTCTAGAAAAGCAGGTCCTCTGCCAATCCGAACTTCCCCGTGCCTCACAACTCAGGCGGATGGTATGAAGCAATCTCAGTACCGCACTCGGACGAGAAATAGCCCTTCGGCTGGGGCTGCAAAACGCGCCTGCCCAGTTCGACCGGACGCTAACCGGTCCGAAATCTCCTCATTGGGTAATTTGCCAAGCGCGCAATGCACGAGTGAGCCCACGATCAGTCGAACCATTTTGTAGAGAAAGCCGTCGCCGTCGAACTCGATCGTAACGCGAGGACCGTTGAAACCGACTCGCACCCAATTAATCGTCCGCACTGTGCTCTTTAATGGCTTGCCGCGAATCGCTGCGAATCCAGCAAAATCGTGCGTGCCAACGAAGTAGTTCGCTCCTGCCTTCAGAACTTCGAAATCGAGCGGTGCGGCTACATGCCAGGCGCGCCCGAATTCAAGGGGCGGCAGTACCGCAGCGGACCAGATTCTATAGCGATAGATTTTTCCTTTGGCGGAAAAACGCGCATGGAAATGCTTCGGCACATAACGGCATCGGAGCACCCGTATGGTGGGCGGCAATAGCGAATTGAGCGCGCTGGTCCAACGCACTGCCGATAAATTATTGGTGGCAAGATCGACATGGGCGCATTGCGCGAGCGCGTGAACTCCGGCGTCGGTCCGGCCAGCGCCGTGGACCCGGACGTGCTTACCGCCGACACGCTCGAAGGCGCGCTCGAGATGATCCTGAATCGTGTTGCGATGAGATTGGCTCTGCCATCCCGCAAACTGGCTTCCGTCGTACGCGACGATCAATTTCAAGCGTCGCGACATTCCTGTTCACCGTGGCATTTCTTCGGCTCTCGCCGATTCCTGGCGCCGATCGAGATATCCCTGCAAAATCATTTGCGCCGCTACTTGATCGACATAGCCGCGGGTCGCGCGCGTTTTCTTCCCCGCTTCTCGCAACGCCCGGTTTGCCGTCACCGTCGTCAGCCGTTCGTCCCACGTGACGACCGCGCAGGGCAGATTCGCGCGAAGCTTTTCTACGAACTGAAGGGTTTCGATCGCGGCGGCACCGATCCCGCCTTTCATCTGGCGCGGAATTCCCACCACGACATGATCCACTTTTCTTTCGCGAACAATCTCCGCTACTCGCGCTGCGGCCCGTTCATTGGCCGGGATCGTCTCGAGCGGGTGCGCCAGCAGCAGCAACTCATCGGAGATCGCCGTTCCAATGCGCGCGCGGCCAAAATCGATTCCTAGAATTGGATTTGTTGCCCGCAACCCATTCATTGGAGTTCGGGCGGAAGCTTGCCAATCAGATCCTTGATCTTTTCCGCTTGATGACGGTGACAAACCAGGACGGCGTCGCCCGTTCGCACGACGATGAGATTGTGCACCCCAAGCAACGCGATAGTTGCCCCCTCCTGACCGAAAACAATGTTATTGCTGGAATCAACCGCCGTGACCGCGCAGTTCGCGGCGTTTCCATGCTCGTCGTTTTTAAAATAATTAGCCACTGCTCTCCAGCTCCCGATATCGTCCCAATCGAAGCTGGCTTCGACAACGAGAACGCGGTCCGCTTTCTCCATGATCGCGTAATCGAAGGAGATCCGCGGCAGTTTGCTGAAACGCTCGCGCAATACTTTTTCAAAGTTACCAGGCGCGCGAAGCTGGGAAATGAAATCCGCCAACTCCGGCGCCTGGCGATTGAATTCGCTCAACACCGTCGGCACGGACCAGACGAACATCCCTGCATTCCAACGAAAGTTGCCTTTCCGCAAAAATGACTCCGCAAGATCGACATTGGGTTTTTCGCGAAAGCGCAGCACGCGATGAATTGCGTCTTTATCATTGCGTGCCCGCAAACGAACGGGCTCGCCCTGCTCGATGTACCCAAAACCGGGGCAGGCCCATGTCGGTTTGATTCCGATCGTGACGAGCTCGCCTGTTTCTTCCGCTGTCTCTGCCGCCAAAGCCAACGTTTCTTGAAACGCTGCCCGATTGGCAATGACATGATCGGCCGGTAGCACGAGCATGGTCGCAGCGTGGTCGCGCGCGGCGACCCAACCCGTCCCGAGCGCTACCGCCGCAGCCGTATCGCGTTTTGTCGGCTCCGCCACGATATTTTCCTTGGGAAAACCGGCCAGCAGCTTGCGAACAGCCGCTTCCTGTTCCGCATTGGTCAGGATGAGAATCCGGTCCCTGAGAACCAAGCCATCGAGTCTCGCCACCGTTTCCTCGAGGAGCGCTCTTTTGGATACGAGCCGGAGCAGTTGTTTGGGACGGCCGCGCCGGCTCAGCGGCCAAAAACGTTCGCCACTTCCACCGGCCAGAACGAGCGCATAGATCGGATTGGACATGTCGATTACAAAAAATAAGCGCCGTCCGGGTCCGCCCAGGCCGCGAAGATTTTCCCGTTTCTTTTTCCAAAACGAGACGTATAACGTAGGCGATGTCTCTCCCGTTATCCATTCCAAAAACCCCCGAGCAGCTTCCGCTCGACAGTTTGCTCGTCTTGACCCGCACTGCATTTGGCCTTGGGCTTGGAATGCTGATGGCGGACAAAATCAAGCGTCCCGTTCGGCAGGCGGCGGCCATTACGCTCGTTTCCATCGGCGCGCTGGCGGCCGTGCCACTGCTGGTCAAAGTTGCACTCGAGCGGATCAATCGGCCGGAATCGGAACGGGGAAGCCGTGCTCGCCTGCGTTCCATTCGTGATGATTCCGGTTATTCATCGGAGCGAGACATTTACTGATCGCTGTAGCCGCTTCGCTGTGCGAAGCGCAATGCGAGTTTTCCAACCACACGCGCATCGCGTCGCCCACAGGGCGACGACTACATACGCTTGATTCAATCCCGTCCGCAGATTAAGCGTGCTTCGCGCTATGTCCCGAAGATCGACATCTTCCAGCGATTCGCTGCGCGATCGATGCGCGGCGATTTTGGAGGAAGAAGCCATGCTGCGCGAAGGCGGCGGTAAAAGCGGCCACGAACGTCAACGCAAAATGGGCCGCTTGCCGGTGCGAGAACGCATCAGCCATCTGCTCGACAAAGATTCAGCGTTTTTCGAAGTCGGACTTTGGGCGGCTTACAAAATGTATTCGGAGTGGGGAAACGTGCCTGCCGCCGGTTGCGTGGCCGGCATCGGAAGCGTCGTGGGAATTCCATGCATGATCATTGCCAACGACGCCAGCGTGAAAGCGGGCGCATTCTTTCCGCAAACCGTCAAGAAACTAATTCGCGCGCAACGGATCGCTTTCGAATGCTCGCTGCCCATCATCTACCTTGTTGATTCCGCCGGCGTTTTCCTCCCGCTGCAGGACGAGATTTTCCCCGATGAAGACGATTTCGGTCGCATCTTTCGCAATAACTCCATTATCTCCGCGGCCGGGGTCCCGCAATTTGCCGCCATCATGGGAAACTGCGTTGCCGGCGGAGCTTATCTGCCGGTCCTTTGCGACAAGATCCTGATGACAAAAGGAAGCGGTTTGTATCTTGCCGGCCCATCGCTTGTGAAAGCGGCCATCGGCCAAATCGTCGATGCCGAAGAGCTCGGTGGCGCGCAGATGCACGCGGAAATAAGCGGCACGGTCGATTTTTTTGAAAAGGACGACTCATCGTGTCTCAAACGCTTGCGCTCCCTCGTCGCGCTCTTGCCCGAAGCAGGCGCGGCCAAGGCAGTCAAGATCGACAATAAGAGTTTCAAACCGGCAAAAGATCCGGAAACCGTTTATGGCCTGGTCAGTGTCGATGGCCAAAAAAATTATGACGCGCGCGATCTGCTCGCGTCGATTATCGACGCGAACTCCATCGACGAATACA
>CATPAW010000057.1 GCA_955652255.1 uncultured Chthoniobacterales bacterium
CCTTTAATGCTTGCGGTAGATGACAAGCTTTTCCTTTCGTGTGGGTTGATGCTGTCTAGAAGCTAACGGTCCTTCGCTGGCAAAGATTTTTGTTGTCGTCCCGAAGCCCCTCATTCTCGCGAATTCATGGCCATTGATAACCGGGGAAGAAATCGTTCTTAATCAGTTCCTCGGGCACGCCAATCTTCTTCAAGGCTTCATCCATTGACTCGACCATCGGTTCGGGTCCAGAGACATACAAAATCGACTTTTCAATGTCCGACACAAGCTGCGGAATGCTTTTCTCGTCGATTCGATTTGGACTGACGACATAATCGATTCTGAATTTGGGATGTCGCGCTTTCAATGCCTCCAGTTCCTTTCGATACGGAAAGTCGTTGTCACGATTTGCGTAGAGAAGCTGCACGTTCAACGGTTGCTGGTTGTATTCCAGGTCGAGCAAAATGGCGCGAAAAGGCGTAATGCCAATCCCTCCAGCAATGAACACAAATGTCTTCTCGGAGTCATCCACAACGAAATCGCCCTCCAGATCGCGAGCTTCGATTGCATCGCCCGGCCTGAGATTCTTAAGTGCCTTCTTAAACGAACTACTTTTCGGCGCGAAACGCGTCGTCAACATCACATGCTCTTCGTGGGGCGCCGACGCGATTGAGAAAAAACGCTCCACGCCGCGATCGTCAGGATTCGCGTGATTGAGCACGTAGTGCAGAAGTTGCCCAGCCTTCCATTGCAACGGCTGCTCGGGCGCGAAAATGAAAGAGAACGTGTCGTTTGCTTCCTGCTTTGTCGCAGTCAACGTAAATTTCATCGATCGAACGAATACAAGATTTGACTTTGACTCCTCGTCGACTAAATGGATTTCAAATACTCGATCAGGTCGTTCTTCTCCTGCTCGGTTAACTTCAGTTTGAGGGCGCTATCGTAGTGGTTGATGACTTCGGGCAGGGTGGCGAAGCGACCGTCGTGGTAGAAGCCGCCCTTGTGGATCTTCTGGGTGTCAAAGAGTGCGTGTAATGGCGCCGTCCGGTAACGATTGTCCGGCGATCGCTTGGCTTGGAAATCATCAATGCCGATTTCTTCGGCGGTGTGCAGATTCCAACCAGGCTCGGTGAAGAGCGGCGGCACGTGGCAACTCGCGCACTTCGCCTTACTGTTGAAGATAGTCTCTCCGCGCGCGGCAGTTTCACTGTTGAAACTGTTCGCCGGCGGCTTTGGCACCGGCATCGCTAGTTGATAAAACTGCAGCGCGGGAAGTTTCGCGCTAATTTGATCGTCGGTGTCATGCTTGTGACCGAGACGAGCTTTGGCCGCGACGGGATATTTCGTTTTGTTGTCGAGACGCGGGTCGAAGAATGTGCCCTGACCGTGCATTTCGAGATTGGCGACAAAAGCGTTCCAGTAGCTCACGTTGCCCCAAGCGCCTGTCCAGGTGTGATTGTTGACGCCCGCCAGACCAAAAGCGGCCGGGTTAAGTGTCGCGGCGGGCTTGCCGTCCGGGCGAAAAGCTTCGCCTTGTATGCCATCAATAACAAGTATTCACTGTCGCAGTCGCGGTGTTAAGGCACTGAAGTTCAACCCATCTCGCCTAACCAAACGATGCAGCCGGCCGCCATCCGCCGGAAGAATGACGCGTTCAGAGCTTTCGACCCGCCTCGTTGAACGGAATGATGCGTTCGACATTGCCGCTCGAATCCAAAATACGAATCTCTCCTGAGCGAAAACTTGCGCGGCCCTCTGCATAATTGATTGCCCGATGGGGATTCACCTGTTTACGCTCCGGTGAGAAAGGCATCGACAAGAATCGCAAACCGCTTCGCGATGAAAATGAAAAATGTGCCGACAGGCCTTGGAATGATTGGTGTGCTCCCGCCGATCGAGTACGGGCGATTGAAAATCGAGGATTCCGCCGTCATTCGGCGCAGAACCTATCGGAAAGTTTTTCCCATGAGGAGCGGAAAAGAGCAAGACTAAGCGCAAAGCTCTGGAAGAATCGCAAGATTTAGATCCAAAAATACGTGACGTCCACCAATACCGTTGACGAATAGTAGACGAATAGACTGCGTTTTCGTGCGTATTTGTGCGCGAACTCAGATTCGACGAATTTGTTCGCATTCCACTCACTGTGCGAGAATTAGAGGGAATTTTGAATGGCTACCCCGCTTGGATTCGAACCAAGAATAACGCCTCCAAAGGGCGCTGTGTTACCGTTACACCACGGGGTAGTGAGGCTTTTGATTTTCGATTGATCATTGCCGATTTGCAATTGTCGATCTAATCGACAGAGCAAGACTTAACTCGCAAGCGACAAGAAGCAATTCTGCCAATCTCCGCGTAGCGCGGCGCGCAGATGGTGAACGTGCCAATTCGGCACAGATTGCACACAAAAAGCTCGGCGATTAAAACGGCCTTTCTACCCGAATCAATGTTCGCAAAGACGGTAAATCTGACTATATTTTGTCCTTCACAATAATGAAGACGCTGACCATAGAAAATTTACGCGTGACGATCGCCGACCAGGAGATTGTCCGCGGGCTGAGCCTGGCCGTGCCGCGTGGCGAAGTCCATGCAATCATGGGCCCGAATGGGTCCGGCAAGAGCACGCTGGCCAAAGTGCTGGCCGGCCATCCCGATTACCAGGTGACGGCCGGATCCGTCACGATGGATGGCGAAAATCTGCTCGAGCTCGAGCCGGACGAACGCGCGCGCAAAGGCATTTTTCTCGCATTTCAGTATCCGAGCGAAGTTCCGGGAGTCACCATCGCAAATTTTCTCCGGGCCGCCGTCCAGTCGCGTTTGCCGGAGGGCGAGGAACTCGAAGCCACTGACTATTACGCGAAACTTTACGAAAAGATGGAGCTGCTCGGGATGGATCGCGCGTTCACTTCGCGCGCTGTCAACGAAGGTTTCTCCGGCGGCGAAAAAAAGCGCACGGAGATTTTGCAGCTGGCCATGCTCGAACCCAAATATGCGATTCTGGACGAGACCGACAGCGGCCTCGACATCGACGCCCTCAAGACCGTCGCGCATGGCGTAAATTCATTGCGCGGACCGGATATTGGCATATTGTTAATCACGCACTATCAGCGCATTTTGAATTACATCGTTCCCGACGACGTGCACGTGATGGTGCAGGGCCGGATCGTGCGCAGCGGCGGGAAGGAACTTGCGCTGGAGCTCGAAGAAAGAGGATATGATTGGGCGCGCGAGGCGGCGGGGGAAATGGCACTTACTAGGTAAGATCGACAATCGCTAACATCGACAATGAAAACTCAAACTAAATCCGTCGACATCGATCGAAGTGCTGGCGACTTCGCTTATCCGGAGGTGCACGTCCGGGATGCGGGCGCGGGCCTGAGCGAAAAAACCGTTCATTACATCTCCGATGTCAAAGAAGATCCCGATTGGGTCCGCGAGTTTCGTCTCCGCGGACTAAAAACATTCCTCGAAAAACCGTTGCCGACCCATTGGGCGAGCAAAGATCTCGAGACAATCAATTTCGACAAAATTCGTTACTATCTCGCACCTGGGACCGGGGCAAAGCGCAGCTGGGACGAAGTGCCCGAGGACATCAAGCGCACATTCGAGCGGCTCGGCATTCCCGAACAGGAACGGAAATTTCTCGCCGGCGTGGAAGCGCAGTTCGACAGCGAAGCGGTTTACTCAAACATCAAGAAAGCCGTGGGCGAGCAAGGTGTCATTTTCGTTGGATCGACCGAGGGATTAAAAAATCATCCGGAAATTTTCCGAAAATGGTTCGGCAAAGTCATCCCGATCGGCGACAATAAATTTAGCGCGCTCAATTCCGCCGTCTTTAGCGGCGGCTCATTTATCTACGTGCCGCCGGGCGTGAAAGTGAAACATCCGCTCCAAGCTTACTTCCGAATCAACGCCGAGAATTTTGGCCAGTTCGAGCGCACGCTCATCATCGCCGATGAGGGTTCCGAAGTGACTTACATGGAAGGTTGCACGGCGCCTAAATTTAACACCACCACCTTGCACAGCGCGGTGGTCGAACTGATCGCGCTCAAAGGCGCCAAGATTCAATACATCACCGTGCAAAACTGGTCGGCCAATGTTTTCAATCTGGTGACGAAGCGCGGCCTCGCCCATGAAAATGCCGAAGTTAAATGGATTGACTGCAACATCGGCTCGCGACTGACGATGAAGTACCCTGGCGTCGTGCTAAAAGGCCGCAAAGCGCGCGGCGAGGTGTTGTCAATCGCGCTCGCCAACAATGGCCAGCATCAAGACACCGGCGCGAAGATGATTCACGCCGCTGATGAAACGACCTCGAACATCATTTCGAAATCCATCTCGGTCGGCACCGGTCGCGCCACTTATCGGGGGCTGGTGCACGTGCCAAAGCATCTCAAGAATTGCAAGAACAACACCGAGTGCGACGCCCTGCTCATCAATTCGACTTCGCGCACTGACACGTATCCGGCCATCACTGTGCGTGGCACCGGCAACGCCGTGCAACACGAAGCCAGCGTTAGTCAGGTGAGCGCGGAACAGATTTTTTACATGCAACAGCGCGGGTTGAGCAAGGCGCAAGCGATGAGCTTGAGCGTGAACGGGTTCGTCAACGATCTCGTTCGGCAATTTCCAATGGAGTACTCGGTCGAGCTCAAGCGCTTGATCGAGCTCGAGATGGAAGGCTCGGTCGGATAACTTTTCCGCCCAATTTGAAACTGTAGCGGCGGTCTATGACCGCCGTTCTTGTTCAAGATCGACAATGTCGTTAGTTGCCCATGATGAAGTGAATCAGGCCGGATCGATTCTGTCCGGGCCCGCCGTTTTGCGCGATTTCCCGGATTGGTTTCGCGAGCAACAACGTGAAGCGTGGAAACAATTCGAGTCGCTTCCATCGCCGACGCGTAAAGATCAGCTCTGGCGATTTTCCAATGTCGATCTTCTCGATCTTTCGCCGTTCAAGTTTGGCGGAGCTCAGAGTGATGATGTTCGCGACGCGATTCTCGAGCAATCGCGCGGACTCGATGAAGTCGCCGCGCGATTGATTTTCGCCGGCGATCAGCTGATCGAACGGGACGTCATTTCCGAGCAGCTGAAGAAGCGCGGCGTCATCTTTCAACCGCTCGAGCGCGCCATGGTCGAACATGTCGATCTTTTCCGGAAACATTTCATGTCCCAACCGGCCGTTCTTGGCTCGGCCAAGTTTGCCGCGCTGCACAAGGCATTGGTTTCGTCCGGAACATTTCTTTATGTGCCGCGCGGGGTTGAAATTGAATTGCCGATCGAGATTTTCCATTGGCTGCACGACGAGAACGCTTCCGTTTTTCCGCATTTGCTTCTTGTCACCGACGAGCTCGCCAAAGTCACGGTCGTCGAGCATTTCCGTTCCTTAGATCGACATGGAGAGAAAGAACAACCCGCCGGGTTTGCCTGCGGCGTGAACGACCTCATCGCCGGGCCGGGCGCGAAAATCACTTACGTTTGTGCGCAAACCTGGGGTGAAAATGTGCGCGCGTTGCAGATGAACACCACCACGGTCGATCACGACGCGTCGGCCATGAGTCTTAACCTGCATCTCGGCGCAAAATATTCGCGGTTCGAGAGTCTCAGCCGGCTCATCGGCGAAGGCGGTCGCAGCGATTTGCTCGCCGTTTCGGTGGCGGATGGGACGCAGGAATTTGATGCTCGCACACTGCAGGACCACGTCTCGCCGCACACCGCAAGCGACCTTCTCTACAAAAACGCGCTCGACGATCGCGCCCGTTGTACGTTCGGCGGCCTCATCCGGGTCGAGCCGCACGCCCATTTCACCGACGCGTATCAAAAAGTTCGCAACCTCCTCTTAAGCGATGATTCCGAAGCCAACTCAATGCCCGGCCTCGAAATTCTGGCCGATAACGTGCGATGCACCCACGGCGCGACCTCCGGTCAAGTCGATGAAGAGGAGCTTTTTTATCTACGATCGCGCGGAATTCCCGTCCCAGTCGCCCAACGCCTCATCGTCACCGGTTTCTTGAACGAAGTCATTCAACGGCTCGATCAACCGGCCATCGCGGCGCATTTGCACCGGTTGATAGAAAATAAATTCGCACAGTTTCGGAATGGAAATTCCAAAGGCAAAGCCAGAACAAACTTGCTGCCCGATTATTGAGCTCAGGCAGTACACGCTTCATCCGGGAAAGCGGCATGTGTTGATCGATCTCTTCGACCGGGAATTTATCGAACCTCAGGAAGCGCTCGGGATGAAGATCATCGGTCAGTTCCGGGATGTTGATAATCGAAACCGATTCGTCTGGCTCAGAGGCTTTCGTGACATGGCTTCGCGCGCACAGGCGCTGCAGGACTTTTACGGCGGGCCGGTCTGGAAGGCGCACCGTGAAGCCGCGAACGCAACGATGGTTGATTCCGACAATGTCCTGCTCTTGCGTCCAGCGCTTCCGACCTCGGGATTTTCGCTTGAAGGCAAACACCGTCTAGCATCTGGAGCCAACGCAATCCCGAAAGAATTGGTGGTGGCTACCGTTTACTATTTTGCTGCGCCCCCGGATGCTGGCTTTGTGAATTTCTTCGAGCAAACGCTCAAGCCAGTCGTGACAGATACCGGCGCATCGATCCTCGCTCATTTCGTGACCGAGGATAGTGAGAACACTTTCCCGGCGCTGCCGGTGCGAGAAGGTGAAAATGTTTTTGTCTGGTTCGCGCGCTTCAACGATCAACCTGCGTATGAACTTCATGTTGCCGCTCTTGGCCGCACACCGCGTTGGCGAGACGAGATTTCGGGAGAACTGGCGCGACGTCTTAAACAAGCGCCGGAGGTTTTGAAACTATCGCCGACCGCGTGTTCGCTCTTGTAGCGGCGAGACGGAAATTTCTTTTGCATCGCAGGCCGGCGCTGTTGTATTTTAGTTCCCTCTTAAACGCGTAATTGTCGATCTATGGACGTAACCGGACACATCGGCGCGATTCTCGGCCAGAAGAGCGGCGACATTTTTTCAATCTCGCCCGACGCGACCGTTTACGAAGCGGTTGCGATGATGGACGAGAAAAACGTCGGCGCGCTCCTCGTCATGGACGGAGCGAAGCTGGTCGGGATGATTTCGGAACGCGATTACACGCGCAAAGTCATGCTGCGCGGGAAAAGATCACGCGATGCGAAAGTTTCCGAGATCATGTCCACCAATCTGACCGTTACCCATCCGCATGAAGGCGTGGAAGAATGTCTGCGCGTCATGACCGACAAACGTTTTCGACATTTGCCGGTGTTGGATGGCGACAAGGTTGTCGGCGTGATTTCAATCGGCGATCTCGTGAAACACGTCATCTCCTGCCAGAGCGCCGCCATCGCCCACCTCGAAAGTTACATTCACGGCGGCTATTCGGGATAATTGTTCTGTAGCGACGCTCTATGAGCGTCGAAATCTACATCCCGAAGGTCATAGACCGCCGCTACAACTTCCAGACGGTCTTCCCGCTTACAATCGTCCGGACCGCGCGTCCTTTTAATTTCCAACCGTTGAACGGCGAATTCCGCGACGCGGACTGAAACGTGTCGATCTTGACCGCCCATTCCAGATTCGGATCGATCAGCGTGACATCGGCCACGGCACCCGACGACAAAGTTCCAGCTTCGATCTTGAGCAATCGCGCCGGCTCGATCGTGTACATCTCGATCAAACGTCTGATGTCGATCTTGCCATGTTTGTGCACGAGCAGATCGATAAAAATTCCAAGCTCCGTTTCCAATCCGACGACGCCGAATGGTGCGGCATCGAACTCAACTTCCTTTTCAAACTCTGCGTGCGGCGCGTGATCCGACGCCAAGATCGACAACGTGCCGTCCGCGATTCCTTCCAGAAGCGCATCGACATCGCGCTGCGAGCGCAGGGGCGGATTCATTTTGAAATTGGTGTCGAAGTTCTGGATCGATTCGTCGGTCAAGGCGATGTGGTGCGGACAAACCTCGCCGCTGATTTTGACACCGCGTGCGCGCGCTTCGCGGAGCAATCGCATGCTTCCGGCCGCGCTGACGTGCTGGCAATGGATATGATGATCGCAAAGTTCAGCCAGCAAAATATTGCGCAGCACGATCGCCTCCTCGCCGGCTGCCGGCCAGCCCGGCAAACCAAGCAGCGTGCTCCAATAACCCTCGTGCACGACGCCGTTGCCAACGAGATTGTAATCCTGACAATGATCCAGCACCGGCAAAGCAAACATGCGCGCGTACTCGACCGCCCGGCGCATCAGCTCATGATTTTGAACGCAATGACCGTCGTCGGTAATCGCGACCACACTCGCCTCCTTGAGCGAGCCGATCGGCGCCAGCTCTTCACCCGCCAGATCTTTTGAAATTGCGCTCGTCGGTAAAACGTTCACGCACCCCGTTTCCGCCGCGCGGTCCTTAATCCACGCGATCGTGCTCGGATTGTCCGCGGCCGGTGAAGTATTCGGCATGCACACAATCGTGGTAAATCCGCCCGCCGCCGCCGCGCGCGCGCCGGACTCAATCGTTTCCTTGTGACTGAATCCCGGCTCGCGCAGATGCACGTGCATGTCGATCAAACCGGGGGCAACGACCAAACCCTTCGCGTCGATCTCTTCAACTTCGGATTGCGGATTGCGAATTGCGGAAAGGTCGGCAATTCGCCCATCGACAATGGCAAGATCGACAATTTCGTCCCGCTTGTTCGCCGGATCGATCACGCGGCCGTTACGAATAATCGTCGCGCTCATAGGATCGGGAAGCGCACGCGCCCTTTTCATGTTGAAATTCCTCCGCACAGATAAAGAACGGCCATGCGCACGGCGAGACCGTTGGTGACCTGGTCGAGAATGACGCTTTGCAATCCGTCCGCGACTTCGCTGTCGATCTCGACGCCACGATTGATCGGCCCCGGATGCATGATCAAACAATCCGGCTTCAAAAGTTTCGCCCGCTCTTTTGTTAGCCCGAAAAGTTGCGTGTATTCGCCGATACTGGGAAAATATTCTTTGCGCTGACGTTCGTGCTGGATGCGCAGCAGGTTTACGACGTCCGCATCCGGGAGGACATTGTCGATCTTGTGCGAAATGCTGACACCGAGTTTCTCGAACTCGCGCGGCACCAGTGTGCTTGGACCGACCAGCGTGACGCGCGCGCCAAGTTTGAGCAGACCAAAAATGTTCGAGCGGGCGACGCGGCTGAACAAAATATCGCCGACGATGACGACGTTGAGATTGTCGATCCTTTCTCTCTTTTCACGAATTGTGTAAAGATCGAGCAACCCTTGCGTGGGATGTTCGTGGGCGCCGTCGCCGGCATTGATGACACTCGACTTCAATCGTTGCGCGAGAAACTGCGGCGCGCCGGCCGAGCTGTGGCGCAGAACAATAATGTCCGCGTGATTCGCTTCCAAAACTTTTGCCGTGTCCTTGAGCGTTTCGCCTTTCGTCAGGCTCGACGTGCTTGCCGAAATGTTGATCACGTCCGCACTCAAGCGAGAAGCGGCGAGTTCGAACGAGGTTCGCGTGCGCGTGCTCGGTTCGACAAAAAAGTTGACGAGCGTTTTGCCGCGGAGCGCTGGAACTTTTTTGATCTCCCGCGTGCCAACTTGCTTAAATGCGTCGGCCGTCTCGAGGATGAAATTGATTTCGTCGGCCGACAATTCGCGCAGCCCGAGCAGATCTTTTCGGTTCCAGCGTCTGTTCATATCTGGGGAACGCACGTTCATTCTTTGAATAACCAGACCGCATCGGGTTCGCCGTCGGTTTGCTCGAGTCGCACGCGCACTTTCTCGCTGGCCGCGCTCGGCAGATTTTTGCCGACGTAATCGGCGCGGATCGGCAACTCGCGATGCCCGCGGTCGATCAGGGCCGCGAGTTGGATTCGTGCCGGCCGGCCGAAGGAGCTGATTGCATCCATCGCGGCGCGCACCGTTCGGCCGGTATAGAGAACATCATCGACAATGATGAGCGTCCGGCCTTCCAGCGGCAGCGGAAGTTTTGAGGCGCGAACAACCGGCAGCTCGGCGCGCGCGCCGACGTCGTCGCGATGCATCGCAACATCGACAATCCCCGTCTCGATGTCGATCTTTTCACTCGCGCGGATGAACTCGGCCATGCGGCGCGCGATTTCCACTCCACGTGAAGGGATTCCCGCAAGCACGACCGAGCGAAGATCGGGATTCCGCTCGACAATCTCGTGCGCGACTCGCCGAAGCGCGCGCTGAATAGCAGCCGCGTCCATGATGGGGACGGCGGCAGAAATTGATTGTCGATCTTTCATTGCATTCCTTGGCGACCTCGCAGGATCGCGTTAAAGGAACAAAAAATTTTAGGAGGCGGACTTTTCGGTGCGCGCCTCCTTCATTCTTCGGTCTCGCCAGTTGGAGCGATGTTTCACGATCCAATCGAGCAAGGCTTTCTCAAAGCCGATGTCCTTCCCGGCTTTTTCGCTCTCGATCCATTTGTGCTTCAAAATTTCTTCGCGCTCGGCCAGGAACTCTTTGTAGAGCACTGAGTTCTTAACGAACTGGGACCGATTCTCTTGCGTTGGGGGCATGGGAGGACTCTTTTCCATAAAAACAAGAACTGGTCAATAAAAAGTGAATAAGTGGCGGATAAGTATGACGTAGCATCAGCTATACCTATTTAACTTAACTGACCTAATCACGGCAGGGTCTCTTGGATTCGCCGCGCGATTTTGGCGAATTCCGCCGCCACAGCTGACGCCCGATCTTCGCCGACAATGGGCATCCCGCGGTCGCCGGCCTCGCGCGTGGCGATGTCGATCGGGATCTGGCCGAGCAAGGGAACACGCAACCGTTTGGCTTCGCGTTCGCCGCCGCCGCTGCCGAAAATGTCGTAGCGTTTGTGATCGGAAGGCGAAACGAAATAGCTCATATTTTCAACCAAGCCGAGCACGGGCACGTTCACTTTCTCGAACATGGTGGCGGCTTTGCGCGCGTCGATCAACGCGACTTCCTGCGGCGTGGTGACAATGATGGCGCCGGAGAGAGCGACCGTTTGCACAATCGTGAGCTGGATGTCGCCAGTGCCGGGCGGAAGATCGAGAATCAGGTAATCCAGTTCGCCCCAATCAACCTGCCGCAAAAATTGCTGCGTGTAACGCGTCACCATGGGGCCGCGCAAAATCGCCGGCGAAGTGTCGTCGAGAAGAAATCCCATCGACATGAGGCGAAGGCCGTACTGCTCGATCGGCACAATCTTGTTTTCGTCCGTGGCCATCGGCCGCTCACGCGTGCCGAACATGAGCGAAATGCTCGGCCCGTAAATATCGCAGTCGCAAAGACCGACGCGCGCTTTGGTCTGCTCAAGCGCGACGGCGAGATTGGCCGCAACCGTCGATTTCCCGACGCCGCCTTTGCCGCTGGCGACCGCAATCACGTGTTTGATGCCTGGAATATGCGCCGCGCCCACGCCGGCACCCGCTCCAGCAGGCGGTGCGTGGATATCGATCAAAACTTTCGCGCTTTGAACGCCAGCGATGTCCAGCAACACCTTTTCGGCGTCGTTTTTGATCGCGGCCGGAACGTTCGGATCGTTGGTGGCGAGCGCGATCTGCACTTTGACTTCGCCATTGTCGATGTCGACCGATTTGACCAGGCCAAACGAAACAATGTCGCGGGTGAAGCCCGGATATTTCACGGACTTGAGCGCCTCGCGGACCATCTCTTCGGAAAGCGACATCGCCAGAAACTAGCGAGTCGGAGAGGCCAGTAAAGATGTGCTTCTTCTTCACTTGAAAAGCTTTGGCTCAGCCGACAAGATGGGCGGCATGAAAACAGAAACCTCTCTTCGAATCATTTTGGCCGGCTTGGTCTTGGCGCTCCTTGGTGCCTGCGCGACTTTTCCGAAATCTGGACAAGCGGCTCTCGTTGGCACTTGGACGAACTCACTCGGCACAGTCTGGATGATCAAGGCCGACGGCACCTTCGATGTCGATCTTAAACACCAAGGCAAACGTGACGCGTGGGGCACCTGCCTGGTGGAGGGAGACACGGTCACATTAATCCGGACCGGCGGCATCAATCCAAAAGGTTGTGAGGGCAAAGGCGTTTACAAATTTAGCCGGCCTGACAAGGACTCGCTCCAATTCACTCTCGTCAGTGACGCCTGCAAACTGCGCAAGAAAAACGTGCTGCTCGCCTGGCACCGGAAATAAATCCTGGCCAGGTTCGGTCGCGGCTAAAGCTGAACTTCCGGATCGAACCGGCGCTCAGGCGGTTAGGCGCGGTCCTTTAACTGCGTTGATTCGATAGGAATGTGAACTTGACCTTCAGTTCCCGCGAGTCAGGATCGACGGCATGAAATTACAACCTTCTTTCCGAATCATTTTCACTGGCGCTCTGGTCGCCATTTTAAGTGCATGTGCTACTTATGCGCCCGCCGGTCCAAGGTCCCTTGTCGGGACGTGGACAAACTCGCTCGGCACTGTTTGGACGATCAAAGCTGACAACAGCTTCGATGTTGTCGGTGCTAAACGCCACATTTGGGGCAATCTTACAATAGCCGGGGATACCGTCACCATCCAGGAAACGGGCGGCAAAGCCGCTAAAGGCTGCCACGGCCCAGGCGTCTACAAGTTTAGCCGCACCAGCCAAAATACCCTGGCGTTCACGGTGGTTGAGGATGGCTGCAAGGAGCGGATCAAAAACGTGACGCTCGCCTGGCATCGAAAGTAAGCCCGCGAAATATTGTTCGACACAGCGGATGCGATGCAGAAAGCTGCCTCGCTCGTCGTCAATCTTTTTGCGCGGCGCGCGCTAGCAACTCGCGCACTTCTTCGTCGCTCGTCTGCGAGAAATCCTCGTAATATTGGCCGACGGCCTGAAACCATTCGGGCGCGATTGCGCAGACGGTTTCGTCCACTTCGGTTTCAAATTCCCGGCATGTCTCCGCCGCGCCCACCGGCACGCCGATAACGATTTTTGCTACATCTCGTTGCCGTAACGCCGCGACGGCCGCGCGCATAGTTGCGCCGGTCGCCAGGCCGTCATCAACGAGAATGACAACGCGCCCGCGCAGATCCGGCGCTGGTCGCCCATCGCGATAGATTTGTTCGCGTCGCTCGAGCTCAGCCGTTTCCTTCGCTGTCACCGATTCAATGATCTCGTCCGCGTTCGGCAGAGCACGCACGACATCGTCGTTCAAAACCCGCACGCCGCCGGAAGCGATTGCACCCACGGCAAGCTCTTCAAAACCGGGCGCGCCGAGCTTGCGAACAATGAAGACATCGAGAGGCACATTCAGACGCCGCGCCACTTCGTAGGCGACCGGGACGCCGCCTCGCGGCAAACCGAGGACGATCACGTCGTCACGCCCGGCATATTTTTCGAGCTTCTCCGCGAGGAGCCGGCCAGCTTCCGCCCGGTTTGAAAAAGCTCTCATGCGACCAAGGACGTTTCTCTTGTCGTTTCGTTACCCGAATTGGCGATGCGCGTCTTTTTAACTGTGTCCGAATTGCGCTCGATCACGCTCCGCCACGGATAAGTTGGGTGACGGAAGGAAGCTCGTTGATCGGTTTGCTGCTCTCAACGTAATCACGGAAACCCGCCGCGAACGCAGCTTTTCGTAACTGCCACCAAGCCTTCACACCGGGACGATGATAGTACATCCGGATGTAAGCGTCCCAACCTTGCCATTGTTCCGCAGCAAGAGTGCCTTGGCGTTGTTGAAACCATGCGTTCTCGAAAAGCTTGAAAGTAGAAAAAAATAACGGCAGCGCCCGCATCCGATCGTCCTCAGTCGCCCCATGCCAGTCTTCGACGACGACGTGGAAGGCGCGCATCAGCTCCCGATCCGCGGCCATCGGTCGGATCACATCAGCTATCGATTGGGCGAGCGAATTCACCACCACGGCGCGCATCGAGCGCGTGTTTTGCCGAATCTGCGCGGCCAGATAAAAGAGTGATGCGATCACGCCAATTGCCGCGATCAATTGGGCAAGCGCGTTGATCGTCTCCAGCTTCACGCCTTCGCGTGTAACAAATCCCACCGCATTCGACGAGCGCGAAACGCCGATGCCCATCTTTGTCTTCTGTAGCGGCGGTCTATGACCGCCGAAGCATGGCCCGTGGCGACAATCAGCAAAAGTGATGCAAAGCTTCGGACAGCTGAGATCATGTCAGTGGCGCTGCCGCTCGACTTGAATTTGCCTGAGCAACTCGGTTTGTGTTCGCTCCAGATCATGAGCGAAGGTCCCAGTTGCCTGTAGAGCTTCGGGGTAGATCTCGAAACGTCTTCGCAACCTTTTTGTGGTGGGATCGCAAAAAAAGGAAATGTCCTGGTCGAGATTTGGCACGATCAGCTCGTCGCTTAATTTCTGATAACGCGCCATCCGGCTTAAGCCCCAGCGAATCACCGATTCTACTCCGCGCAGAGTGGCGAGCGTTTTCAGGTCGAGCAATTCAACGCCGCCGGATTGAAGCAAAGTAGCGATGTCGCCCGGATTGTAATCGGTTGTGAAAACAAACGGACGCAACGGCGGCATTTGCCCAGCGTCGAGCGCGCGCTGAAACTCCGCGGCTTGTCGATCTTCTTTCGCGCCGGCAGTTTTTCCGCTCTCGATGCTTTCGCGCAATTGCTGCTCGAGCGATGCCATGATTTGATCGCGGCGTTTTGCTTCCTGCTGATGTTGTTGATAGCTGTTCAGCCAAAACGCCGCGTACACGCCGACAAAAACCAAGACGAGCTCCGCGACCCAACGCCCAGCACGAGACAGAAATAGCGCTCTGCGATTGCGATCAGTAGTTGCCGTAATCACTGGTTCTGACGTCATAAAACGCCCGTACAATTGTCAACGAGGCAGCGGTTGTTCCATGTTCGCGAGCGCATAAGCAACCACTGCGACGACCGCAGAATTTTCCGCCAATTCTTTCGGTACGATTTTGTCCAGCGTGTCAGCAGCGGTGTGGTGATAATTGAAATAGAAACGGCTGTCTTGAATCGGACTAAAAGCGGGAACATCGGCTTTCTCCAGCGGCTCGATGTCAGCGCCACAATGTTCGACGAAATTTAGCACGCCGGCGCCAGATTCCTGCAAAATTGCCGCGACTGGCGCCAGCATCTTTTTCACTTCTGGCTTTCCCTTGATGTTGATGCCGAGCGGATGGCCGGCGCCTCCATCTGTTTCCATGGCCGCGAAATGATTGGACATCTCCTTTTCGTGATCTTTCCCGTACTGTTTTGATCCGGCCAGACCATTCTCTTCATTCATCCACGCGATCACACGAATCGTGCGTTTCGGTTTGAGATGAA
>CATPAW010000058.1 GCA_955652255.1 uncultured Chthoniobacterales bacterium
GACCAAATCGATCACCCCGATCGAAGTCGCCGGCGCGCGAACGTTGAAAGCGGGAGGCGGAGTTTAGCGTGGGAGCACGCTGCATCGGCATCCGCGCTGTCGAAGCACGGTGCCCTCTCATCTGCGCCGTCGCAGTCGAGATCGCGAAAACGCACGGCACCACGCAACTAAGGAGAATCAATTTTTTCCAGTTCATAACTTTACGGGTTTGTAACAATTAAAACCCGCCGGGATTCGAAAGTTGCATTTTTTACGCTGCGCAAGAGAAAAATTTGCTCCATTTCCCGCTCGCCGGCGTGGGCCCATCCCGAGTATCATTCACTTTTCGAGAAACATGAACCGCCACGCGATTTTCACCTTGATCATGTCGATCTTGCTCGCGCAGCGGGCGATGCTGGCCGGGCCGCCGGAACGCAGTGTAAGTCCGTCGCGACAATTCATCGTTTATGGCGCCGATGCGAAATTGCGTGGCGCAGTTTCCGATTTGGCCGAAGCGACAAAGGCCAACCTCCTCGTGCTTCTCCAAAAACCGGACGGATGGAAAACCCCCATCGTCGTCAATTTGCAACTAGCGCAGGCGAACTTGCCGGAGCTACCGCCGGCCGCATTGCATTTCAGCCAGACCGGATTTGGCCTGAAACTGCAGCTGGATCTGACCATCGCATCAACGTTCGATGCCTCATTGGTCGAGCGTGAACTGCTGCGCGCAATTTTACTGGAAATGATTTATCGCAAACAGCCGGACGTCGCTCCCGGTACGGCCTACGTGGGGCCGCCGGAGTGGTTGCTCGACGGGGTGCTGGCGCTCGCGCCTGGCCGGGACCGCGCGCCGCTCGTTGAAGCCGTTCTTCTGTCCGACAAAATCGTGCCGCTGGAAGAATTTCTGCGGCAGCGCCCGGCCTTGCTCGATTCGCCGGCGCGCCTGCTTTATCGCGCCCACTCGTTCGCGCTCGTGCAGTTGATTGTCGATGCAGCCGATGGGCGTTCGAGGCTGGCGCGCTACATCGACAATCTGTCGCGCGCCTCCAACGAACCGTTCGCCGATTTGAAGGCGCAGTTTCCAATATTGGGCGACGATGCAGAGAAAACCTGGCGATCAAGTGTGGCGGAACTGAACGCTGCGCAGAATTATCAATTACTCACCTTCATTGAAACCGAGCGCCGTCTTGACGAACTATTGCGCGTTAAAATCTCGGAAGTCGGGCCGTCAACCAGCGCACCCCAGCTCGAAGATCTTTGGCAGCGAAAGATTTCGCCCGCCGAGCGTTCGGCGGTCGTTCAATTGAACCAGAAGCTGCTGTTGCTCGCCGCGCGGGCGAATCCGGTTATGCGGCCGATTGTGCGGGAATATCAGCAAATCGCAGAGGTCGTCGCGGCCGGCAAGCGCAAGGGATTGGCTAAGCGTTTTGCGCGCTTAAAAAAAACCCGCGCCGAGATTGTCGCGCGAATGAACGATGTGGACGATTACATGAACTGGTTTGAGGCTACGCAATCGAAGACCATAAGCGGCGTGTTCGTCGATTATTTGAAAGCGGCGGGCGAGCCGCAAATGCCGGCGCCGCGACGGCGGGATGCGCTTTCGGTATATCTCGATGCGATCGAGGAGCAGTTTCAAAACTGACAGCGGCTTGAATTGAAAGATCGATTGTCGATCTTGCGGATAGTTGCTCGCGCGAAGCTTGCTGTTTATCATACGCGGCGCGCTACTGTTTACCCAAGATGCAAAAGATAGGATTTGCCGAAGCTCTCGATTCGATCGTGGTGAGCGACCCGCGCTATCAGCGTGAGGCGTATGTCTTTTTGCGCGACGCGCTCGATTTCACGACGAAACAACAGAAGAAAATCAAAGGCGCGACGGTGCGTCATGTGGCCGGGCCGGAATTGCTCGATGGCGTTCGGCAATACGCCCTCAAAGAGTTTGGGCCGATGGTAATTACAGTGTTTGACTCGTGGGGGATCTATTCCTGTGAAGACATCGGCCACATGGTTTTCAACCTGATCGGCGCCGGCATTTTCGGGAAGACGGAGGAAGATTCGATGGAGGACTTCAAGAGCGTTTATGATTTTGAAGAGGTCTTTGTGAAACCGTTCGCGCCCGCGAAGCTCATTGCCGTAAAGCCGCCGCCGGGTCTGCCCGCGCCAAAATCGTTATGAGGCGATTCGCGCCACCTCTGGCGTTTATCGTCGCAATTATGTTTAGCACTTCCAATTCGAAAGCCGCGTCCAGCGAGGATGCGGGAGTCATTACATTTCCACCGAGCTCCGCGAAAAAATGGGTCCTGCCGGACGGCCTCACCGTGATCGTGCAGGAAGATCACAGCGCCCCGGTGGCGAGCGTGCAGGCTTGGTGTGCCACGGGCAGCATCGACGAGGACGAGCGTATCGGCGCGGGCCTGTCGCACATTCTCGAACACATGCTCTTCAAGGGAACGAAGACGCGAACGACCAATGCGATCGCGCAAAAAATTCAGGATGTGGGCGGTTATATCAACGCCTACACGTCATTCGATCGCACCGTTTTCTGGATCGACGTTCCGAAAGATGGCGTTGCCGCGGCGTTGGACGTTCTGTCTGACGCGATGATGAATTCAACTCTTCCGCCCGAGGAGTATTTGAAAGAGCAGGAGGTGATTCGCCGTGAGTTCGCGATGAATCTCGACGATCCCGACCGAATGACCGGTCTGCTTCTCTTCGCCACAGCCTACCAGAAACATCCCTATCGGCTGCCAGTCATCGGGCAGATGGAAATTTATAACCAGCTTACTCAGGAGCAGGTGATGCTGTATTACAAGACGCGTTACGTTCCAAACAATCTCACCTTCATCGTGGCGGGAGATGTCGATCCAGAAAAGGTGCATCAGCAGCTGGCTGATTTTTTCAAAGCCTATCCCGAAAAGTCGCTCAAACCGGTTTTCATTCCTGAGGAGCCGCCGCAGCTCGGCCGGCGCGAAGTGCACAATGAATTTGCCACGGAGCTGACGCGGCTTTCGCTAGCCTGGCACATTCCGGAAATCACGCATCCGGATGTTCCCGCGCTCGATCTGCTGTCGACGATTTTGGGCGATGGGCGCAGCTCGCGTCTGTATCGGCGCGTGCGTGAAGAAGCTGGGCTGGCCTTTGCCGTTTCAGCTTTCTCCTACACGCCGGGCGATCCGGGATTGCTCGGCGTCGATGCCACGGTCGATCCCAAAAAACGCGAGCCCGCCCAGCGATTGATTTTGCAGATCATCGGTGACGTGAAGCAAGCCGGCGCCACAGCGGACGAGCTGATGAAGGCAAAGAAAATTTCGCTCAGTCACCATCTTGATGCGCTGGCAACGATGCGCGGCCAAGCCTCCGATATCGGAGGGAATTGGCTGCTCACGCGAAATCTGAATTTCAGTCGCGACTACCTCGCCGCCGTCCAAAAAGTGACGCTCGATGATATTCGACGGGTTGCGGGCAAGTATCTCGTCGATGCAAATCTCACGGTTGTTTCACTCAATCCAAAAGGCTCATTACTCGCGAAAGGGGAGGCGGCCCAGCCCATCACTGCCGGTGAAGTCCAAAAGTTCGAACTTTCCAACGGCTTGCGAATTCTTGTGCGCGAAGACGCGCGCCTCCCGCTGGTCTCGATGACCGCCGTGTTCCGAAGCGGACTGCTCGCTGAAACGCTGCAAAGCAACGGCATCACGCGATTGATGGCCAAAGCGTTGCTTAAAGGCACAAAAACGCGGACGGCGGAGCAGATCGCGAATCAGATCGAAGCTGTCGGCGGTTCGATTGGCAGTGACGCAGGCAATAACAGTTGCAGCGTTTCGGTCCATGTCACCAAGCCTGATTTGAAACTGGGCATTGATCTGCTTTCGGACGTACTGCTGAACGCGACCATGCCGGAACAAGCGGTGGCGCGCGAAAAAGAAGTCCAGCTGGCCGGCCTCAAAGAGGAGGACGAGCAGCCTGCGACAGTCGCCCGCAATATTTTGCGAGCCGCGCTCTTCGGCGAGCATCCCTATGCACTGCGCGCGAACGGCTCGCCCGATTCCGTGCCGCGTTTGACTCAAAAAAATCTGCTCGATTTTCGCGATCGTTATCTGGTGGCCAAAAACGGCGTCATTTCTGTTTTCGGAGACGTTAAAGCCGCGGAAGTGAAGCAAGTTTTAGAGCAAACGCTACGCACAATGAAGCCCGGCGAACTTGCGTTGACGGACGCGCCTGCGGCAGCGCCCCTGCGCCAAATGACAAATGTCGAGAGCCAAAAGGAGAAAGCGCAAGGTGTGATCATGGTCGGCTACCGTGGCGTCGACGTTTTCAGCAAAGATCGGCATGCGCTGGAGTTGATCGATGAAGCGAGCAGCGATCTCGGCTCGCGCTTTTTCATTCGCATTCGCGAACAGATGGGCCTGGCGTATTATGTCGGCGCGAGTCAGATGCCGGGACTTGTGCCCGGCATTTTTACCTTTTATCTCGGGACTGATCCGCAAAAGATCGAGCCGGTAAAAACAGCGCTGCTGGACGAAATCCGGAAACTGGCGAGCGATGGCCTGACGAGTGAAGAGCTGATGCGCGCGAAAAAGAAATTGATCGGCCAACAGCAGATTGCCAATCAAAGCAACGATTCCTTCGGTTACCAGTGCGCCTTGGATGAGCTTTACGGCCTCGGCTTCAACTATTACAAATCGCTCGAACACGACGTCGAAGCGGTGACGCTTGATGAGATCAAGCGCGTGGCTGGAAAATATTTTCGCGAGCAACCGTATGTTTTAGCAACGGTGCGACCGCCGGAGCCCGCCGCTCCTGCGAAGAAGAATTGAGCCATGGCTGAAGTCCAAACCAGCACCCAAAGCGGCGAGCTTTCCCAGCGCTTCATCGAGTTTGTCATGATGCACGCCCAGAATGCCGCGCTCTTTCTTGGGCAGATCCCAAATCCCAAGACCGGCGAAGGTGAAGTGAACCTGGAGCTGGCAAAAATGTTCATCGATCAGCTCGCGATGATTCAGGAAAAAACGCGCGGAAACCTGACCAGCGAAGAAGCGACTGTGCTGCGCAACGCTCTCTCAAATTTACAGATGGTATATGTCGATGTTGCCCAGAAAGCGCCCAAAGGCGCGCAACCAGCTGCGCCGCAGAAGGAGACTGCGCCTGAACCACAAGCCGCGCCGGAAAGATCGACGCCTACTCCCCAGCAAAAGCCGCCAATTACTTCGACCGAATCCGAGTCGAAGAAAAAATTCACGAAAAGTTACGGACCGTAAAACTCTCTGATTGTCATCCCGAGCGAATGCGAGGGACCTCTCAAAAGCTCCTTACATATCCCGTGACCGAAGCGTGATCCAAGCTTGGAATGTGAGATCCTTCACCCCGTTCAGGATGACAACGTGAAGAAGACTATCGGTCTCAAGCTCGTCACCGAAGCGGCGGAAGCGGCTGAGGAAGCGGGTTTGCGTTATGTGAGCGAGGATCAGTCCGGTTACTCACGAAAAGTCAAAGGCGACGACTTCGAATATTTCGATACCGAGGGAAAGCTGGTTCGTGATGAGCAGCGATTGCTGCGCATCGCACGCCTCGCCATTCCGCCGGCGTGGACAGATGTTTGGATTTGTCCCTCAGCAAACGGTCACATTCAAGCAACGGGTCGCGATGCGCGTGGCCGCAAACAATATTGCTATCACGATCGCTGGCGTGAAGTGCGCGACGAAAACAAGTACGACCGGATATTGATGTTCGCCGAGGCTTTGCCGAAAATTCGCAAACGCGTGGGGAAGGACCTCGGTTTACCGGGTCTTCCGCGGAACAAAATTTTGGCAACGGTGGTGCAGTTGCTTGAGCGAACTTTCATCCGCGTCGGCAACCAGGAATACGCGCGCGAAAACAAATCGTTCGGTCTAACGACCATGCAGGATCGACATGTGGATGTGAAAGGCTCGAAATTGCGTTTCCGTTTCCGCGGCAAAAGCGGACGAATGCACGATGTGGACGTGAGCGACCGGCGCATCGCCAAGACCATCTTGAAGCTGCAGGACTTGCCTGGGCAGGATCTTTTTCAATATGTCGATGAGGGCGGCGAAGTGTGCGACCTCACTTCGCAGGATGTGAACGAATACTTGCGCGAGATTACGGGCGAAGATTTCACCGCCAAAGACTTTCGCACCTGGGCGGGAACGGTGCTTGGCGGCATCGCGCTCAATGCGATCGGCGCTTTTGAAACGAAGACACAGGCGAAGGCGAACATCAAAGACGCGATCAGCGCGGTGGCGAAGATTCTTGGCAATACTCCGGCGATTTGCCGGAAGTGTTACGTGCACCCCGCCGTCCTTGAAACCTATCTCGATGGGAACTCAATCGAAGGTTTGAAGCAGAAAACCGAAGAAGCACTCGAAAAAGAAGATGTCGATCTTCGCGCCGATGAAGCCGCGATTTTGAAATTTCTCCAAGCGCGGTTGGCGAAGAAGGCTTCCTAGACTTCCTGTAGGGACGCTGTCAGCGCCCGATTAGGATGCAGACTGCTTCCCCTACAACGGGTTATGTTTAGCGAGGTCCGTTCCGCGGAGTTGGAGTTGATTTGGCCTTTGTGCTTTTGCGCACGGTGATGGTTGCTTCGCCAGTGGTAGGCGCGGGCGACGCCACCGGATATTTTTTCGTGCTCGGCCAGATCAAACGCCACGGCTGGGCTTTAACGCTTTCGGTAAATTCCTTGATGTTTTCTCCTGCGGGCCCGAGATCGTTGATCATCGATTTCAACTTCTGAGATGATTCGCGGAAATTTTGCAAGCTAACGCGGATGTTATCGTTCTTCGTCAATTGATCGCTAATTTGCTGGATGTTGGTGAGGGAATGGGAAAACGCGCTGTCGGGCGCGGTTAAATCGACAAGGTGTTCGCTAAAAGTTTTGAACTGGCCGAGGGCTTGATTGAGCTCGGAGTTTTCATCGGTGATGTGATTGATATTTTGCGCCGTTTGTTCGAGGTCCTTCATGGTGGTAGTGGCTTCGGCCGCGACCGGTTTGATAACCTCCAGCATTTTCGCCGCCGCTTCGCTAAAATCGGGAGTGCGTTCGCCGGCGAACGTTTCGCCGTCGCGCGCTCGGCCGGAAGTTTCCGTTCCCTGCGTGATATCGATCGCCATTTCGCCGAGTAATCCCAGTTGCATGAGCCGCGTTTTGGCATCGCGATAGACGTGCGCACTTTTGTCCACTTGAACATCAACGCGCACTTCGAATTTGGGCCTGCCGTCCGCCGGCGTGGGCGGCGCGTTTGGATCGAGCGGATGCAGCGCGTCGGCAGCCTCCTGTGCTCGCCGATCTTCTTCTCTTGAGACCGGCGAATACAATCTCTGGACCTGCCCGATCTTACGACCGGCGAGCATGACCGGCGCGCCCTGTTTAATTCCGGCGGCGTTGTCGAAGTAAAGCTTGTAGGTGGCGAGTGGTCGGAAAAGACCGGGCGCACCGAGGAGGATAAGAGTAAGCGTAATCACCGCGAGCGTGCCGACCACGAGAAGGCCGGTCATGATTTCATTTCGTCGCAATTGCATCTTGGCTTCCTTCCAGAATGGGGCCTTCGGTGCTGCCGCTCAAGAATTGAGCGACCACCGGATTGGCCGACTGCTTAAATTTTTTGGGCTCGGCGTCCTCAATGATTTTGCCTTGATAAAGCATAGCCATTCGCGTGCCGATGCGAAATGCACTCCCCATTTCGTGCGTTACGGTGATCGATGTCACCCTCGATTTTTCGCTCAGGCTGATGATCAACTCGTCGATCACAGAAGCGATCACTGGATCGAGACCCGCCACGGGCTCGTCGAAAAGAATCAGCTCGGGATCCATGACGAGCGCTCGCGCCAGGCTCACCCGTTTTCTCATGCCCCCGCTCAGTTCCGAGGGCAGAGCGTCTTTTGAATCCTTCATCCCGACAAGCTCCAGCTTTTGATCGACAACTTGGTCGATCTCTTCGCGCGATTTGCCGGTTAGTTCCTCGAGTGGCAGCGCAACGTTGTCTCGCACGGTGCGTGAGCTGAGCAGCGCCGAGTATTGATAAACCATTCCGATCTTTCGGCGCACCTGCTGCAATTTGCGTCGGGGCAGGCGGGTGATTTCGAACTGCTTGAAGAAAATTGACCCCGCATTCGGCTGCAGAATTCCAAGAATCAGCCGCAGGATCGTGCTCTTGCCGCTGCCGCTTTGTCCCATGATGACAAGACGATCCTGCGGCCGGACGGTAAGCGAGAGTCCGTCGAGCACTTTTTTTTCCTCGAACTGCATTTTGACGTCGCGCAGCTCCGCGATATTTGAATCTCTCGCGCTCATGTTGGGAAAAATACGGTGTAGATAATGTTGTAGACGGTATCGAACCCGATCACGGTCGTAATTGCAGTGACCACGCTTGATGTTGTCGATGTTCCAACGCCGGCCGCCCCGCCTTCGACCGTCAACCCACGATAACAAGCGATCCCGCCGATAAGCAGACCGAACATAAGACTCTTCAATATTCCCGTGATGATGTCGCGGATGAGCAATGC
>CATPAW010000059.1 GCA_955652255.1 uncultured Chthoniobacterales bacterium
AAGAGGCGCGGGCGGAGAAGGCCGGTGAGGCGGAGTTAATCATCGCGAAACAGCGCAACGGTCCGGTCGGCGAAATTTCGCTCACCTTCCTGAAAGAATTCACGCGCTTCGAAGATCGCGCGCGAAACGTGACCGAGCCGGAAGAAGCGTTCTAGCTGTAGAGGCCGCCGTCTCGGAGGCGATGTAATTGTCGATCTTGCCGCTGAGGTCAGCGGCCTCTACAGCGATCTCGCGGCGTCGACCACGTGCTTCGCGTCGATCCCGCGCTCTTTCATCACTTCGGCGCCCGGCGCACTCAAGCCGAACTGATGCAGGCCGACGACCTTGCCATCGAGACCGACGTATTGATACCAGATTTCCGGCACGCCGGCTTCGATGGCAACGCGCTTGCGGCACGATTTCGGTAAAATTTCTTCGCGATATGTCGCTGATTCACGCGCGAAACGCTCAAAGCACGGCATCGAGACCACGCGGACACCGTCGCCGAGTTCTTTCGCGGCGGCGAGAGCATGCTGCAATTCACTCCCACATGACATGATGACGAGGTCGAGCTTGCTTTTTTCTTTTTTTGCAATGTAACCGCCGCGCAAAACGCCTTCGCGTCGTGCCTTAACATCGACATCGTTTAATATTGGAATGACTTGTCGCGTCAGCGCGATGAGAGTGGGCCCGTCTGTGCGCTGAACAGCGGCGACAAACGCACTTGCGGTTTCTTCCGGATCGGCGGGACGAATTACGTCGATGTTTGGCATCAAACGAAGTGAACTCACCGTCTCCACCGGTTGGTGGGTCGGACCATCTTCGCCCACGCCAATCGAATCGTGGGTGAAAATGTAGATGTTCGGCAAGCGCGAGAGCGCGCAGAGGCGAATGGAAGCGCGGCAATAATCGGTAAAGACAAGAAACGTTGCGCCCGACGCGCGAAAGATTCCGTGATAAGAAATGCCGTTCATGATCGCGCACATGCCATGCTCGCGAATGCCGAAATGGATGTTGCGCCCCTTCGGATTGTCCCGCGTGAAATCGCCGCCGTCTTTGATGTAATTCAATGTCGATCCATGCAGATCAGCGCTGCCGCTCATGAGCAACGGCATCGCTTGCGCGATTGGTTGCAACGCTTCACTTCCCGCTTTGCGCGTGGCCAGTTTCGAATCTTTCGGAAACTCCGGAATTTTCGACAAAAGATCGACCGGAACTTTTCGCTCGATCCCATCCTGAAGCAGTTTCGCCTGCTCGGGATTTTTCTCGCGCCATTGATTGTAAATTTTCTCCCAGCGATCGTAGTCAGCGAGCAGTTTCTTTTTATGCTCGGCGAAATGATCACGCACGTCTTGCGAGACGAAGTAATGCTCGTCGGGCAAACCAAGCCCTTTGCGCCCCGCGTCAACAAACTTCGCGCCGGCTTCACCGTGCGCTTTTTGCGTGCCGGCAACTTCCGGAACGCCTTTCCCGATCAGTGTGTGCGCAATAATGA
Organism: uncultured Chthoniobacterales bacterium; assembly: GCA_955652255.1. Classification (GTDB taxonomy): domain Bacteria; phylum Verrucomicrobiota; class Verrucomicrobiia; order Chthoniobacterales; family UBA10450; genus UBA10450. The sequence goes on from CATPAW010000059.1 coordinate 1,475, forward strand.
ACTGCGGTTTTCCGTTGTCGCGCTCTTTCGCGATGTTTAGCGCGTCGAGAAATTGCTGCATATCATGTCCATCAATTTCTTGAATATCGAAGCCATAGGCCGCGAACCGTTTTCCTGTGTCCTCGCTCTGCGTCTCCTTCGCCATCGCATCGAGCGTGACGGCGTTGGAATCATAAATCAGGATCAAATTATCGAGACCGAAATGCCCAGCGAACGCACTCGCTTCGGACGCGACGCCTTCCTGCATGCAGCCATCGCCGGCCAGACAAATCACGTGCTGATCGAAAATCCTGTGCTCGGCGGTGTTGAAACGCGCGGCCGCCATTTTCGATGCGACGGCGATCCCCACGGCATTGCCAACGCCCTGCCCGAGCGGCCCGGTGGTGCATTCCACGCCCGGCGTTTCTAAAAATTCCGGATGACCCGGCGTTTTGGAGTGCAGTTGCCGGAAACGTTTGATTTCCGACATCGGCAAATCGTATCCGCTCAAATGGAGCCAGGCGTAAAGAAACATGCTGCCGTGACCGGCGGAGAGGACGAAATAATCGCGACCGATCCAGCGCGGTTTATCGGGATTATGTTTTAGGGTGTAACCGTAAAGCACCGCGCCCATTTCGGCGCAGCCGAGCGGAAGCCCGAGATGACCCGATTGCGACGCCTGCACCGCATCCATGCACAAGCCGCGCGCTTCATTCGCCGCGCGGGAAAGAATCTCTACGTTCAAACTCATGACTGGGTTATAATTTGGATAAAGCGTCAAGACGACAAAAAGATTTCGATACAACTTCAAGTCGGAAATCGAAAATCGAACATGGCATGAATCAACTGGTGCTTCTTCATATCGTCGAGCGACTGGAAAACTTTCTCGGCAAACTGCCAGAAACAATACAAAAGCCGATCTTGAGCGAGTTGACTCCGTTGAAGGAGCTGTTCTTGCAACAGCGGCCGCCGCGCTTGCTATTAACGGGCTCGGCCAAAAAATCTGCGCCGGAACTCGTCAGGATTTTTTTCGGGCTGACCGAAGACGAACCAGCGCCCGACGCGCCGATGTCGATCTTTAGTTGGCAGGAGGTTGAGATCGGCGGTCGTGGCACGATTTCCATTCTCGATGCACGCGGCGCTTTCGATTCAGCCGCCAGGCAAATTCAAGACGAACTGAACAGACAGCCGGCGGACATGGCCTTCTTTCTTGATGAGGCTGCCGCTAAGGCACGCGCGCGCAAGGTTGAAATCGAAAATCTTATCGCCTGCCTCGATTGGAACGGCACGGCCCAGGCGAAAGCAAAGGTCGTTGGGATCGCGTTTTCGTCCACAAAGACGAGACCTGCTCACAATCACGAGAAAGAAGAGGCAAGCCATTCACAAGAACTCGCTTCTTCTCTCCGGAAGGCGTTGAAAACTGAGGACAACGTATTTCAGATCGTTTCCTTTGGCTCTGAGAAGGATTTGCCCGATAAAGCGCAGGATTTGATGTCGATCTTGGGACGGGAATTGCCGAATGCAGCGCGCATTGAAATGATCCGGATCTCGCGCGATCGCGAAACGCAAAGGGAAGTTGCACAAATCCTCGTGAAATCGACCACCGCCATCTGTGCGGCGATTGGCGCGCAACCGATTCCATTGGCCGATCTGCCTATTCTCACCACGCTCCAACTGGTGATGGTTTCCGGAATTATGTACTTGAGCGGGCGTGAACGAAGTTTGCGGGCGGCTACGGAATTTATCGGCGCCATTGGCGCGAACGTCGGCGTAGGAATGCTCCTGCGCGAAGGCACGCGCGCCGTATTAAAATTTTTTCCCGGCTGGGGCAACGTGGTTTGCGGAATGGTCGCGGGCGCGGGTACCTACGCGATTGGCCGCGCCGCGTCCGCTTTTTTTCTCGAAGGGGTCTCCTTGAAAGAGGCGCGCCAAACTTATCTTGCCAGCCGCAAAAGGCGGACTCTTCCCGTTCGAATGGCCACGAAGCCGACTGAAACTGGCCGGACCAAGCGAAAATAAGGGCGCGCGCGGGTTGGATTGCAGTTGGCCATCGAATAACTTGTGAATAAGATCGGCTGCGCGGGGTATTTTGTTCACAGCATTTTTGTGAACAAATTCGCGTTTTTCGCGGAATACAAGGAGCGATTGTCGATCTTATATGAAGCTCTCAGAGATCAGTGCAACGCTTCGAGAAATCGGCGTTTCGCCGGTTAAGACGCTCGGCCAGAATTTTCTGCACGATCAGAATCTTGCCCGGTGGATTGTTGAGCAAGCGGAATTAACTCCGCGCGATTATGTCGTGGAGATCGGGCCCGGATTGGGCGCACTGACAGAGTTGGCTTTGGCGAAAGGCGCGCGCGTTCTTGCGCTCGAAAAAGATACGCGTCTCGCAAATTTTTTGTGCGATCGCTTTCGCCATCCCCGTCTCGAAGTGCGCAATGCCGATGCACTGGATTTTGATGTGCGTACTCTGTTTTCGCAGGGGCGAGTGAAATTGATGGGCAATTTGCCATACAATATTTCCAGTCCGCTCCTGCTCAAGTTTTTGGACTATCCAAGTCCTATGTCACTATCGTTGTTTACTTTACAAAAGGAAGTGGCGTCCCGCCTTTCTGCTTTACCATCTTCACGCGACTACGGAGCGCTCACTTTGCGAGTGCAATTGTACCATCGCGTGGAATATCTGCGCACGATTCCGGCAACGGTTTTTGTCCCCCGACCCGATGTCGATTCTGCGTTAGTGCGAATGTCTCCGCGCGATCCGCTCGAACTACCCGAGCGCGACGACGCGCTGTTCATGAAGCTGGTGAGACGCGGCTTTTCGCAACGAAGAAAGCAATTACAGAAACTGCTGCGCGCGCACGTCCCGGATTGGGAACGGGCCGCCGCAAAACTGGGCTTCGATCCGAAAGCTCGCGCGGAAGAGTTGTCGCTGAACCAGTGGATCGGCCTCGCGAACGAGATCGCGCCTTTAACTGTTCCGGAGCGCCGCACAGGCCAGGAGGAACGCTTTCCAGTCGTCGATGAAATGGACCGCATCCTGCGATACGCTTACCGCTCCAAAGTGCATGGGGATAACTTGCGTCATCGCGCGGTCCATACTCTGATTTTCAACGACATCGGCGAAATTTATCTGCAAAAACGTTCTCGCAGGAAAGATCGACATCCCCTACTCTGGGACTCCAGCGCCGCCGGTCACGTCTGCGCCGGGGAAGGATATGATGAAGCGGCCCAACGCGAATTGCAGGAAGAGCTCGGCATCAACGTTCCGCTCGAAAAAGTTCTGACGGTCTCAGCGTCAATACGGACCGGGCAGGAATTTATCTGGCTCTATCGCGGCCACTTCCAGGGCAATCCTCGGCCCAACCGAAGCGAGATTGAGGCCGGTGCTTTTTTCACTCCCGCTGTCGTAAACGGCTGGATCGCAGCGCGACCGGGGGATTTCGCACCTGGATTTATGGAATGCTGGGAGGCGTACCGTCAAAAAAAACACGCCTAGGGCGATACGCTCTTTAAGATTTTCTTCGTCGACGACGCTGCATCCGCTAATTAGCCGCTTTCCTTCGCCTCGTCGACTTGAAACCTCCAGTTCTCGGCGCGGCCAGGCCGCGCGCGGCCGTGCGCCTGAAGCTCCGCGCGGCTCGTCTCGCTGCTTCCTTTCCACCGTAAAGCGTGTCGCTGAACATTTTCGTTAGCACCGCAGTTCCGCGAAGAAAATGGACTTGAAAACCGTGCGTCTGTTTTTTTGCCCGACGTTTTGTGTCGATGCGGCGAATGTTTGCTTCGGAATCAGGATTAGGGCGCCTTCGCATGAGAAATACCTAAGAGGAAGCTAGCCAGGCGGCGGCCGGAATCAACGAAGGGCTGGCGCTGGGATGCAAGCGCGTTGGGTGAAGGCAAGTTCCAAGCTTGCCATTTTCTTTCATGTTCGGCGGCGGGCAAAAGAGCGTAACAGGGATAACGCGACGCTCGCAACCAGGTAATAATTCTCACAAGGTCTGACTCCGCCATGGTCGTGCATCCGGTAGTCGGCCGATTTATGCCGCGGCGAATGTGAAAAAAAATTGCGCTGCCGTCACCGGGAATTGGCGGATCAGAATTGTGCCGGATCTCGATGAGCCAGTGATAGGCAAAATCGCCTGAGCGCATTTTTTCATGTGTGTAATTGTCCGGCGCATTCTTCGGATCGATCACAATGTGGCGATTGTAATTGGGCGACCGTGGATCGTCGCTCCACACATCTGCTTCACTCACCTGGTGATAGGGGTAATCTCCGCCCGGCGGCAAATTCGATTCGTAACCAAAAACTTCGCCGATCTTGAAAATGCCAGCTGGTGCACGACCGTCGCGTTCTTTTTTTCGCAGGCCGCGCTCATTCTGCCCGGCGAGGCCAGTTCCCCAAGCCAGTCCATTTTTACCGAACAAAACCGGGACCGGAGCAGTGACTGCGCTCCAATTGCCGCCGCGCGGCCGCTCGAACAGTTGAAGTTTTCCACGCGTCGAATTCCAATCGGGTGCGATGGCGAGAATGAGTTGCGTGCAATCAGCGGGGACGCCATCGGCACGTACGTTGCCCACAAGGAAGATGAGCGCGCCAGCTAAAGCCCCAGGCAAGATCGACATAAACATTTCCAAACTTAGACGCGCACTCTATTGATTCTGTCCAATTCGTTCGTTGTGAAGAAGAGTTTTGCCGTCTTGCTCATCGTTGGCGCTGTGTTTATCAGCTATGCTCCGGCGCTGCGAGATGGTTTTGTCTGGGACGATACCGCCCTGATTCTGCGCGATCCATTGATTCGAAGCTGGCGCCTCGTTCCAGAAGGGTTCAACCATTTTCTCTTCGTCGATGCGACGGCCTCAGCTTTTTACCGTCCGATCCAGCGGCTCACCTACACGCTCGAGTACGCTGCCTTTGCGCTTCGGCCCATGCCCTATCATTTAACGAGCATCAATTTGTCATGCTGCGGCTGCGATCGCATTTCTTTTCCTAGCCGAAGAACTCCTTTTTCTATTTGGAACCGATCCTAACAAACGCAGGCTAATCGCTTTTGCAGCAACGCTAGTTTGGGCGATCCATCCCATCCAAAGCGCCGCCGTCGTTTATGTTTCCGGACGCGCTGATCCGTTGGCTGCGGGTTTCGGTTTCCTTGGATTTTATTTGATCTTACGAGGTCTGCGCGCGGCCGGGAGAAGTGGTTTACTTTTTCTGGTTGCGGCGACTGTTGCGTTTCTTCTCAGCATCTTAAGCAAGGAAACAGGTTTGATTATTTTCCTGCTCGCGACAAGTGCGCCTGTGCTGAGAAGGAACTGAGTCGCGACTTTGAAGACCGCTGGGGCCGTCGTCTTCGCCGGCGTCGTTTACTTGAGTTTTCGGCTTCCGGCGGAACATTTCGCCCCGCCGGTCTTACGCGCGCCGCCGCCACCGCTGGTGAGGCCAATCTTGGTGGCGCGCGCTTTCGCAGAATATGCGGGTCTGATCGTATTTCCTCTCAACCTCCACATGGATCGGAACATTGAAACTCAGCCGAGCGGCTTTAGTGATGCGAGCTTGACTGCGGCCGCCTGGCGCGAACTGCAAACCCTTCTCGGGATGTTACTCATCGTCGCGGCGGCCTACTGGATGGATTCGCGCGCGCAAACGAAATCCCGCCATGTTTTCATGTTTGGTGCTCGCGGGCATCAGCTATTTGCCGTTTAGCGGAACCCTCGTTTGGAATGCCTCGGTGGCGGAACATTGGCTCTATCTGCCGACGGCCTTTCTTTTTTTTAGCAGCGGCAATTGAAGCCGCGGACTTTGTTCAAAGGAAAAGTGAGCGGCAAAGATCGACAGTACGCCTGGCGGCTATCTCCATCTTAACCGTGTGGCTGGTATTTCTTGGCGTTCGAACATTTATCCGGACGTTTGATTGGAAAGATCAACGGACATTTCTGGAGCGGACAATTGCAAGTGGTGGAGATTCCGCGCGAATGTTCATCAACCTCGGTGACCTCGAGCTCGATGAGGGAAAATTGAAAGAGGCCAAGACGGACCTGGAAACGGCGTTGCGCAAAGAGCCGGGGCAACCGCTCGCGATCTTGAACCTGGCGGCGGTCGCGTTGAAACAAAACGATTTCAAAGCTGCCCGCGAACAGCTCCAGCGCGCAGTAAAGATACCGCTGGTCGAACCACAAGCGCACGAATTTCTCGCTGTATTAGAAAACAGAGAGGAGGGCCGGGTGGATTTATTGCGTCTGCGGCTCGCGGCGCGCACGGGCCCGCCCAATTGGCCGATCGAAAAACGCTACGTGCAAGTGCTGGATGAAAACGGCGCGACTGCGCAGGCAATCGCTGAATTGCAGGCTTGTTTGCGAAGAGAATGGTATCGCGCGGAAAGCTGGAAGCTGCTCAGCCGGATTTTGGCGAAATCCGGACGCCGCCAGGAGGCGCTGCAAGCGCTAAACCGGGCTCATGCTTACGATGTGCACCTCAATATGCGCGATGACGCTCCCTAGGTCTAAAGCTTAGCTTTCAACGCGGCGTTTCTATTCTTAGCCGCAACAAGATTGTCACGTCCGACGGACAACGTCCTTGACCGCAACACCGGTTGCATGGCCTACACCGTCCTCTCGGCCGGTGGCACTGACACACGGATAGCCGGCCAGACAAAAACCGTTGCCGTTCCCTGGATAATCTATTCCACAACATCGGATCCGCGCGTTTTGACTGTGCGAGTTGATCGAGAACGGATCTATAACGCGCCCGCCTTTGACTACGCGCGCATCAACGAATACTCGAGCGCGGTTGGATCAACAACGTTTACTCTTACTACGGCGTATCGGCGCAAACCGGAGTGGGCGTGGGAGCTTCGGTCACAGGAAGTAGCACGGCGACGACAGGTGTCACGACCGCGACCGCTATACTCCGATCGCCACCGCTTCACCAGCTTCAACGGCACCCCGTGCTGGAGCCGCTGCGCCCGCAGCAACTGCGTCACCCAGGGCGGCCGCATCCGCGGAGTCCCGCAGTGAAAGCGAGCGCTACCCCTTCGCCAAAAGCAACGCGTGGCGAATCGGCGACGCGGGGCGAGTCTCCAGCCCGCGGCGAATCACCGAGCGGCAAAACCAAGGCCAGCGCGACCCCTTCCTCTTGGCGTCATACCGAGACAACTTCGCCGAGCACGACCGAGGGATCCGCAGCGGAGGCGACCGCCAGCCCGGCGGGCGAGCGCACGAAAACCTCGCGCAGTCGTGCTGCCGAGGAAACGACAGAGCCAAGCGCGAGTCCCAAAGGGCCGGAAGAACAAGAGTAATCAGCTGCGTTGCGTGACAAACTCGCACGCAAAGACTCAAAGATCGCAGGAACACTTGCATGTTCCTGCGGTTTCTTGTTAGATCGACGATTGCTCCCGCGACATAGTTCCTTCGACCGCCGCGGTGTCGGCTGGCAAAAATTTCGTGCCCCAAAACCAAAACATCCCAGCGATCAACATCGCACCTGAAACCGTCAGAAAACCGACATTCATATTCCAGCGATCGCGAATCGCGCCGATGAGCGGCGGCGAAATTATGTCGCCCAACAAGTGAACGATAAGAATGTTTAACGCAAAAGCCGTTGCGCGGACGCTCGGCAAGCTCACATTTGCGAGTGCAGTATTGGATGGCCCAGTGTTAAAAAACATACAGAACACCGCGACAAAAATGCAGATCCACGCTCCGGGGAAACGAACATAAAGCATCGCGACGGTGGCAGGAAACGCGAGCACGACACCGACGCCGGAAACAAGAAAATACGAGCTCGCGAATTTTTCCTGAAGCCAATCACCAGTCCAACCGCCGAGAAGCGTCGCGAACAGGCCCGCCACGGCAACAATTGCTCCAAAGGTGACGTTGATGTCGCCAAGCAAATTCGGGTTGGCGGCGAATTCCGCGCCGCGATCGGAATAAATGTAATCGGGCACCCAAAACGAAATGCCACCGATGGCAAAGGTTAGCGCGGTCATCGCGGCCGTGTTGATGATGTACGATGGTGTGCGAAGCAATGAAATATAATCGGCAAGCTTCGGCCGTGATCTGGTGTTTAAATTCGATGTCGATCTTGCGCGCGGATCGCGCATGAAAAAGCAAAGCAAGGCAAGTAGTAATCCCGGCGGCACCACCAGATAAAACGCCCATCGCCACCCAAGAAGATCGCCAATCTTACCACCAAACGCATAACCAAGCGCGCCACCCACCGGCATGGCCAGATAAAAGTAGGCAAGCGTTCGGCCACGACGCTCCAGCGGGTAAAGATCGGAAAGAATTGTTGGCGCCGCCGGACCATAACCGGCTTCACCCATTCCGACGAACGCGCGGGTGCAAAGCAGAATCGCGAACGAAGCCGCCAAACCCGACCATCCGCTCGCGAAACTCCAAACGGCCACGCTGACTCCAACCAGCCACCACCGGGAAACACGGTCGGCCAGCCATCCAAGGATCGGGGCAGCGCACATGTAGCTGATCAGGAAAGCGGACCCCAACGATCCCGCTTTGGCGTTTTGATTCGGATCGCCCGCGAGAAAATCGTGTTTTATTTGCGGCAAAACCGCGGCCAAAATGTATCTGTCGATGTAATTAAAAAGATTGATGGCCAAAAGCAGCCAGAGAGCGGTCTGCGCCATTCCTCGGGCTTTTCCAAATCTCTGTTCCATGGCCAATTGCCGATTGCAGTTCGCAAGCGACTGATTGTAAATCATAAATGATGATGTCGGCCGGCGAACGCGCGCTTCACTTCTTAGGCCGGCCGCTCGTACGCTGCTTTTATCGCGTTCGATCTCTCGGCACAGAATGTTTGCCGAACGGGGGATTTCTACTTCTGCCCAATCACATCACCTTGGTCGATGCGATCGCGCTGCAACTCGCTTGTCCCCGTCCGATTCGTTACATCATCGACCGGGAATTTTATGACAAGCCGTTTCTGCGGCCGTTCTTGCGTATCGTGCGCTCCATCCCGATCGAGCCGCGCCATTCCCGTTCCACGATTCGCGCCGCGTCGGAACAAATCGTAGCCGGTGAAATCGTATGTCTTTTTCCCGAGGGCCAGCTCGAGCGCGCCGGCACATTGCTCCGTTTGCGCCGCGGTTACGAATTGATCGCGCACCACGCAAAAGCGCCGGTTGTTCCCGTCTGGCTTGACCGGCTGTGGGGCTCAATTTTTTCATTCCAAGGTGGAAAGTTTTTCAGAAAATGGCCAAAGGAAATTCCATATCGCGTTACGGTCGCGTTTGGCAAACCGCTTGGTGCAGAGGCCGCCGACATTCCGACGGTGCGTGAAGAATTGCTGAAACTTGGGGAGTTTTGTTACAGCCAGCGGCACAATTTAGATCGACATCTTGCCGAAGCGTGCGTGCGCGGTTTGAAGCGAAGACCGTTTGCCACAGCGATGATCGATGGAATCGATCAAAGCAAATTGAGCCGCGCAAAACTGCTCGGTGCTGCCACGGCCTTGAGCCGATTGCTTCAAAAACAATGCCCTGATCCTCGAGTGGCAATCGTATTGCCGGCGGGCAAGGGCGCTGTTGTGGCAAATCTCGCTGTCACGCTTGCCGGAAAAATTCCGGTCGATCTTAACTTCACGATGGGCCGCTCGGCCAATGAATCGGCATGCCAGCGCGCCGAACTGCGCACCGCAATCTCGGCTGCGCAGTTCATGGAGCGGCTGAAGGATTTTCCCTGGCCCGAGCGCGTTCTGAAGTTGGACGAGCTGATGCCGCGGATGAGATCCCAAATCGTTTTGTGGTGGCTGATGTCGATCTTACTTCCAGCGCGCTTATTCATTCGACTGTTGCAAATTAAAAAAAAAGGCGGCCACGCTGAAGCCCTGCTGCTTTTCACCAGCGGCAGCTCAGGCGAGCCGAAAGGAGTCGTGCTCAGTCATCGCAACATGGTCGGCAACGTTTCGCAGTTCCGGGAACTTCTCGACGCGAAGGAGGACGACGGCATTCTCGCCGCGCTCCCGTTTTTTCACACCTTTGGATCGACCGTCACCCTCTGGTACCCGCTTATCGAGGGCGTGCGCATTGTCACTTATCCAAATCCCCTGGAAGTCGCGAAGAATGCGGCATTGATCGAAAAATACAAACTGACTATGCTGCTCGCGACGCCGACATTTCTGCGCGGTTATTTGCGCAAGGTCGAACTGCACCAGCTGCGCAGTTTGCGACTCGTTATCACCGGCGCGGAGAAACTTCCTCTCGATCTTGCCAAAAGTTTCGAGGACCGCTTCAAACAAAAAGTCTTTGAGGGTTACGGCCTCACCGAAACTTCGCCAGTCGTGAGCGTGAACTTGCCGGAACCGACTCCGACAAAGCCTGGCGAGCAAGTCCAGCCGTCGAGCCGTTTGGGTTCGGTCGGAAAAATGGCGCCCGGCATCGCGGCAGAAATCCGCGAACCAGAAACCGACCGCAAACTTTCGCTGCACGAGACCGGAATGCTTTGGTTGCGCGGTCCAAATATTTTCGAAGGCTACGTGAAAGATCCTGAGCGAACGGCGGAAGTTTTGCGCAACGGTTGGTTCAAGACCGGCGATATCGGCCGGTTCGATGAAGATGGCTTTCTTTACATCGAAGGTCGGCTCTCTCGCTTTTCAAAAATCGGCGGTGAAATGGTGCCGCACGAAGCGATCGAACAAAAAATTATCGACATCCTCGACCTGTCCGGAAGGGATGACAGAGCGATTGCAGTTGTGGGCGTCACTGACGAAACCAAAGGCGAAGCGCTTCTGTTGCTAAACGTTGAGGATGTCGATCTTGCGACGTTGCGCAGAAAACTTCACGAAGCCGGCGTTCCGAATTTATGGATTCCCAGGCGGGCCCAGCGCGTCGAATCAATCCCCATCCTCGCTTCCGGCAAACTTGACCTCGCAAAATGCAAAGAGCTTGTGCGCGAGAAATAGTTGCACTAATCCTGCGCGCAAACGACGCGCCTTGATTCAATGCCATCGCTCTTTCATTCCCTACCCAATCGCGCTGTCGCGCTATTGATGAAAGTCCTCTTTGGATATGTGGCGCGGGTTCGCGTGCTGCGGCGCGAGAACGTAAATCACAAGGGCGCATTTCTGCTCGCGTCAAATCACATCAGCCATTTTGATCCGTTTATTCTTTCCTCGGTGGTGCGGCGCAAAATCGACTGGATGGCAATGGCGGAGTTTTTTCCAAATCCGTTGTTCGGATCTTTTTTGCGGATCGTCGATGCATTTCCGGCTGACCGTCACCGCGCCGACCGCAAAACGATCCGCACTGCGATCGAACGGTTGAAGCAGGGGCGGATCGTGGGCGTTTTCCCCGAGGGCGGTATTCGCGATGGCGCACGTTCACTGCTCGAAGGCGCGCCGCTCCGGCCGGGAGCATCGACGCTTGCGCATATGGCCGGCGTTCCAATCCTGCCGTGCGTGATAGTCGGCAGCGATCGGCTCTACTCAAAGAAAAGCTGGCGGCCACTGCGCCGTACGCCAATCTGGATCGCATTCGGCCATCCGATTTCATCTTTTCCGGAACTGGAGAAATCCTGCGCGCGCCAGCGCATCGAGCGCGAACTGGCCGCCGCGTTCAAAAGTCTCTACGCCGAGCTACGCGAGAAATTCTCGCTGACGGCCGATGACCTGCCGCATCCCCCGAGAGAACGAATGAAGAACTCGGCTCGGGCCGTAAACCACGAAGATCGCGGAGAACAGGAAGAAAATATTGGTCGCATCGATTCCAATTCCCTTCGTGATCTTCGTGGTGAAACGAAACGTAACGTGTTGCCGCATTTCGCTGCGAAAGCAGTCGATTCGCTTATGTGCGCATCGATGAATCTTCTCCAGTCGCGACACCGGCTGCACGGGCGCAGTCGCGATGAGATGGAGCGCTATGTGACCGAGTGCGAAAAGCTCACCGCGCATGACTATTATGCAGTTCAGCACGATGTCGATCTTTTGAGCGCAATCAGAAATGGGGCGAGCGTTACGTGGCGCAGCCCAATCGAGACAAAATTTCCTGCGAACAACATCGCTCGCGCGGATTTTTTTCTATGCCGGCGTGGCTGGCGCGCGCCCATGGTGCTCATGCTGCACGCTCTCATGTCGGCGAGTCACATTGGCTATCGTCGCTGGGCTGCGCGCTTGAACGAACTGGGCTGGAATGCATGCTTCGTGCACCTTCCGTATCACTACTCGCGTGTTCCGCGCGGCTATTGGAACGGCGAACTCGCCATTACCGCCGATCTCATCCGCAACGCCGAAGGATTGCGCCAGGGGGTTATCGAGGTGCGGCAATTGCTCGCGGCGTTGCGCAAACGCGGTTGCAGCGAGTTCGGCGTGCTGGGCACGAGCTACGGAGGGTGGATCGGCGCGCTGCTCGCCATGGTCGAGCGCGATTTTCGTTTCGTGGCGTTAATGGCGCCGATCGTCAACGTTGAACATGCGATCTGGGAAAGCCCGGCTACGGCTTTCATGCGACGGGAATTGCGGCGAAAGAAAATCGAGCCGTCACTAGTGGCGCGGCATTTTCATCTCAGCTCGCCAGTGCATAACGAGCCGCTGTGCGATGCCGGGTGCGTCCTTTTTGTGGCGGGCGAATTCGATTCAATTGCGCGTCCCGCAGACATCGAAAAAATTCATGAGAAGTGGCGCGGCTCGGAATTGCTCCGCGTACCGCAGGGACATTTCGGCTACCGCATGTTGCGCGAAACCATCGCACGCTTGAAAGAGCGCGCGCTCTAAATGTCGCCGAACCCGCCGCAGCGGGCAGCTCCTTCAAGGCGGCTCGCGACTTAAACCAGAGTGTTCGGAGAAGGAGCTGGGCGACCCAGCTGATTGATTCAATCGGCTGCCCTGGGGCGCGAAGCGGGTCGATCTTCTAATCGAGCCAGTCCATCGCGCCGAGCAAGCGGCGGAACTCGGCGTCGTCCGTGGAGAGAGCGGGCAGCCATTCGCCGATCGGTTCGCGTTTCCACCAGGCGCGGTCGCCGATCGGCGCAAATTGGTAACGATAGAGTTGCGCGCGGATGTAATGCGGCGGCGCGTTCGGAAACGGACTGTGGGCGAGAAGCGAGAGCGTGCCGGGATCGTTGTGCAAAAGTCTCCAAACGAAATGCAACGTCCACGGATATTCCCCCGGCGAAGCCATGGCGGCGAACCAGATTTGCCAATCGATCCGGCATTGGTACGGTGCGATGATGGCGGGACGCCGGTTCGGATCGCCCGGTTTGGCTTTGAATTCGTATTCCTGCCACTTCGTGTCGCCGGTAATGAACGCGTCCTGCGTTCCTTCGAAAACGATTTCGTCGCGTTCGCGGCCGACCGTGCCGAACGCGCCGTAAGTATTCACGAGATCGAGCGGATCATAGGAGTAATTCATGAGTTGCCGGCCGGAAACGAGATTGAGCACCGGCGCGATGCTCAAATACGCGACCAAGATCGACAATGCGATCGCGATCGAGTTGTTGATGCGCGACGGCTCCGATTCCTCCGCCGCTTTCTCGGCGCGCCGAACGAGCGATCTCGGCAAAATACGGCAAAGAAACGTGTCATCGAAGCAGGCGAGAAATGGAATGATCGTGACATAGTTCAGAAACGACAGGTTGCCGCTGATGATGAGGAAGATCTGAAAGCTTACCAGCAACACACCGGCGACGTGCCGTGCGGTGCGCGGCCCGAATGAAAACCACGGCACGATCAGTTCGACGAAATGGTTCCAGGCTGTTTCGATTTGGTGGAACCAATGCGGCGCAAAATGCAAATAGCGGCTGAGCGGACTCGGGATCGGCTGCGTTTCGTAATGATAATAAAGGCAGGTGAGATCGCGCCAGCATGGGTCGCCGCGCATTTTGATGAGGCCGGCGCCGAGCATAATGCGAAAGCCGAGCCACCGAAAAAGCCAAATCACCAATAGGGGCGGCCGGCATTTTGGGAACGGCCGCCCATCGAGCAACGGGCAGAGAAAGATCGACAAGAACCCGGTTTCAAGCAGCTGAATTTCCCAGCCGTAGCCATACCA
>CATPAW010000060.1 GCA_955652255.1 uncultured Chthoniobacterales bacterium
TCACGACCGGACCGACTGGTCTGATTGAATCCAGAGCGTCCATCATGAGATCGACATGTCCTCCGCTACTTCGTTGCTTCCTTGTCGTAGGTAACTTTCGCGCCCCTCTTTTAGTTTTCGGCTGATTGCGCTGTAGCTGCCCGAAATCACTTCGTCGCCTGGATTCACGCCGTTTTTGATTTCCATGTAGGAATCGTCCGCGATGCCGGTCGTCACTTTCGCGATCTTGGCTTTGCCGCCTTGCTTCACGAAAACAACTTTCGATAATTTTTCGCGCTCTTCTTTTTGCACCTGTTTTTCCTGTCGATCGTTTGTGAACTCGGCGTTGTTGTCGCCCTTGTCGCGCGCCGCCGATTTTTGTTTGCGCTTCTCGATTTCTTCCGGACTCAGGTTTGAATCGCCCGTGCGAATCGTGACGCTTTGCATCGGCACCGCCACCGCGTTTTTCACTTCGTTTGTTTCAATGTCCGCTGTGCAACTCAATCCCGGCCGCAGTTTCATGTCGTGATCGTCGATCCTGATTTTGACTTCGAAGTTGGTCACTTCTTCCTGCGTTCCCGCGCCGGTCGTCTTTCCGGTGTTGGCGATTTGTTGCACGGTCCCATGAAATTTCCGGTCGGCGTATGCGTCGATCGTGATATTCGTCTTATCGTTGATCTTCACATTCACGACGTCATTCTCATTCACGTCCACGACCGCCTGCATGTGGCTCAGATCGGCCACGCGCATCATTTCCGTGCCGGCAAACTGGTTCGTCGCCACGACGCGCTCGCCCAATTTGCTGTTCAGCAACGTGACCGTGCCGTCGATCGGCGAATAAATTGTCGTCTTGGAAAGTTGATCGCGCGCCTGACTCGACCCGGCCTGGGCTCGCTCGATTTCATGCAGCGAACTTTCAAAAGTGTTTTTCGCCACGTCGAAGGCGGCTTGCGCGGCGTTGTATTCCTGCACCGAAATCAACTTCTTGTTAAACAAATCTTCCGCGCGCTTGAAATCCTGCTCCGCTTTCAGCAGCGTCGCTTTCTGTTGCAAATTCGTCGCCTTCGCTGCGCTGATCGCTGCTTCCTGTTGTTCGACGAGCGCCTTGTACGAATCGGGTTTGATCTTCACCAGCAGGTCGCCCTTCTTCACCGCCATCCCATCTTGGACCGGCAACTCGATGATCTCGCCCGCCACTTCTGGCGAAATTTTTACTTCCACTTCCGGTTGCACTTTTCCCGTCGCCGATACGGTTTGCAGAATGTTTCGACGCGATGCTTTTTCGGTCGTCACCGGAATCGGCTTCTCCCGCTTGGCGTTGATGATGCCGGCAATGATCAAGAGGAAAAGCAAGGCGCCAACGCCGATGAAAATATTGCGCTTGCGGCGCGGACGACGTTTGCGCGGCACAACCGGCGCGCCGGCGGGTGTGCTTACGGCTTGATGCATGGCAGGGGAATCGGTTCTCGTAAAAACGCCAGAACTAATTCGTCTTTTGACCTTTGCAAAGGAAATCGCGTTCATTCAGTTAAGGTTGAGATGCGCCCAGCGAACGCTTTGGATTCAACAAATTGCCGCGGTTTTGCTTTCGCAGCGCTCGCGAATGCGATCGATCGCCCACCGCGCGTGCTCGGCGATTAGCGGCTCGGCATCGTGCCGCGCCCGACCCAGCGCCGGCAAATCCGATTCATCGCCCACGTTGGCGAGCGCGACGCAAACATTCCGTAAAAATCCGCTCCGCTTGATTCGCTTTATCGGCGAGTAACGAAACATTTGTCGAAATTGTTCGTCGTTAAGATCGAGATAATCGCGCAACGCCATTCCGATTGTCGATCTTTGCGCGGCGAATGCGCTCTCGCGCGAAACCTGCGCAAACCGGTTCCACGGACATGCATCCAGACAGTCATCGCAACCGAAAATGCGATCGCCGATGAGCGGCCGCAATTCGACCGGAATGGAAGTTTTCAGTTCGATCGTGAGATAAGAAATACAACGCCGCGCATCCAACCGATGGGGCGCCGCGATCGCGCCCGTCGGGCAAGCGGTAATGCAACGCTCGCAGGTTCCGCACCGATCGCGTTGCGGCGCGTCCGGCGATAACTCGAGGGTCGTCAAGATTTCCGCGAGGAAAAAATATGTCCCGAGTTTTGGATCGACCAGCATCGTGCTCTTGCCATGCCAGCCGATCCCCGCCGCGGCTGCGTGATCACGTTCCAGAATCGGCCCCGTATCGACGTAACATTTTTGTTCGCCGCCGAATTCGCGCAGGAAATTGTCGATCTTATCCAGCTTTGCTGTGATCACATCGTGATAATCATCACCCCACGCGTAGCGCGCCATTCTTCCCGTAGCGGCGGTCTGCGACCGCCGGAAGTTGCCTTGCCAATAATTCAAGGCCAGCACAATGATCGATTTCGCTCCCGGTAAAACTCTTTGCGGATCGCTGCGCTTTTCCGCGCCGCGTTTCATGTAATGCATTTCGCCATGCGCGCCGTCTTCGAGCCAGGTGCGAAATTCATTCGCGTGGGGTGGGGGACTGCACGGCGCAACGCGACACGAATCAAAACCAATTCCGCGCGCGAACGCGGCAACCTTCGATTTCAGTTCAGCGCTCATTGCTTCGTCGAAATTAAATTACCGATCTTGTTCAAAATCATCTCGGCCGCATCGTCCTGGTTCAGCGACGAGGTATCGGTCCGAATATCGGCGATTTTCGCATAAAGGGGCGTGCGCGTCCGCAACAGTTCTGCAAATGTCGCACGCGGGTTTTCGGTTTGCAGCAACGGCCGATTCTTTTTCCCCGACGCCCTCTCAAAAAGCGTGTCCTCATCTGCTTCGAGCAAAACAATCGTCCCGAGCTGGCGCATAAGATCGACATTTTCATTCCGCAGCACGATACCGCCGCCCGTCACGATTATCATCGCTTTCGCCGGGTCCAATTCTCGCAGCATTTGTGTTTCAATTTCGCGGAATTTTTCTTCGCCGAATTTGGAAAAGATCTCCGGGACCGACAGACCAAGCTTGGTTGCAGCCATTTCGTCCGTATCAAATCGACTGCGCCCAGTCCGTCGCTCCAGGCAACGTCCGACCGATGATTTACCCGCGCCCATCATTCCAATAAGCACAACCGATCTCGCGGAATTCACGCTGCAATATGTGATTGAAGGTCGATAATGAAAAGCCGAAGCGAGCCGTGGAATCTGTAAGGGAAGCTGTTAGCTTCCCGTCTATTTATATGTCTTCACCAAAATCTTCGCCGCTCGTCGCCGTTATCATGGGCAGCAAATCCGATTGGAAGACAATGCGCCATTCGGTTGAAACGCTCGATGAACTTGGCGTGCCTAACGAATATCACGTTCTCTCCGCCCATCGCACGCCGGACGCGACCGCAGATTTTGCGCGCGCGGCAGCTAAACGTGGAGTACGCGTCATCATCGCTGGCGCGGGCGCCGCGGCGCATTTGGCGGGAGCAATCGCCGGTTATACGTGGCTGCCCGTTCTGGGTGTGCCGATTCCATCGTCAGAGTTGCAGGGACTCGATTCGCTGCTTTCCACCGCGCAGATGCCCGGCGGCGTTCCAGTGGGAACACTCGCCATCGGAACGGCCGGCGCGAAAAACGCATCGTTGCTTGCGGCGAGCATCATCGCGCTCTCTGACGATAAGATTCAAAAAAATCTGGAAGCGTTTCGGAGGAAGCAAACCAAGTCGGTACTCGCCGCGCGAGTGCCGAAGTGAACACCGAAATTGTTTCCTCTCACGAGCCTGCCAAGGCGGTGACGCTCTTACGCGCGGGCGAAATCGTCGCGCTGCCCACGGAGACTGTTTATGGATTGGCAGCCGACGCGCTAAATCCAGTCGCGGTCGCAAAAATTTTCGAGGCCAAGGAACGACCGAGTTTTGATCCGCTGATCGTTCATCTGCCAGATCGCGATTGGCTCGAGCGCATTGCTAAGATCGACAATCAGTCTCAAGAGGTCATCGAAAAATTAATCGCGCAGTTTTGGCCTGGACCGCTCACGCTCGTTTTGGACCGACAATCAATCGTGCCTGAAATTGTAACTGCCGGTCTGGACACGGTTGCCGTTCGAATCAGCGAGCATCCAATCTTTGCCGAAATTGTTCGCGAGTTTGGTTCGCCGCTCGCTGCGCCGAGCGCGAACCGGTTCGGTCGCGTCAGCCCAACGACTGCACAGCATGTCCTGGATGAACTCAGCGGCCGGATTCCGCTGATTGTCGATGCCGGACCGACCAGACACGGAATTGAATCGACCATCATCGCGCCGCGTGGCCACAAGATCGACATCTTGCGCAGCGGCCCGATCACCGAAGAACAATTGCGTGCTATGGGCTTTCAGCCCATGACCCATCGGCAAGATGCCGATGCCACAAAAATCTTCGCACCCGGACAATTGCCATCGCATTACGCGCCGAAAACTCCGGTGCAACTCGTTAATGACGCGCAATCGTTTTCACCGAAACCGAATCACCGCTGTGCATTGCTCGCGTGGAATGCGGTCGAAAACGGCAGACGCTTCATCGCAATTCGCCGCTTGAGCGAACGCGGCGATCTCTGTGAAGCAGCCGTAAATTTGTTCCGCTTTTTGCGCGAGCTCGACGCGCTCGATGTCGATCTTATCGTTGCAGAACGAGTTCCTGATCAGGGACTCGGCGCGGCGATTAATGACCGGCTGGAACGGGCGTCAGGTAGGGGGCGATTAACCTCAATGGCCCGCGGGCGGTTCGGCGAACCGCCCCGACCTAAATCATCTTGATAGGCGAGACACGCCTGGATGAACCCTTTAAAAAGCGGGTGCGGCTTGTTCGGTTTGCTTTGAAATTCCGGATGATACTGACACCCGACGAAATAAGGATGACCGCGCAACTCGATTAGTTCGGCGAGCGCTCCGTCGGGCGATGTTCCTGAAATGGCAAAACCCTTGTCGCTCATCCGGTCACGATATTTCATGTTGAATTCATAACGGTGTCGGTGCCGCTCCATCACCTCGCCGCTGCCGTAAATTTTTTCCGCCAGCGTACCTTTGACGATTTTTGTCTGCCAGGTGCCGAGTCGCATGCTTGCGCCTTTGTTGCGAATCTCGCGCTGGTCCTCCAGCAAAGAAATCACCGGCTCCTTTGCGTCCTTATCGAATTCCGTGCTGTTCGCGCCTTTGAGCCCGCAAACATTTCTCGCAAACTCGATTGTCGCCACCTGCATGCCGAGACAAAGACCGAGGTAGGGCACTTTGTGCTCGCGCGCAAAATGCGCGGCCTTCATTTTTCCCTCGACACCGCGCTCGCCAAATCCACCCGGAATCAAAACACCCGCGACGTCTTGCAATTGTCGATCCACGCTGTCCTGAAGCGTTTCTGCGTCGACCAGTTTCAACTTGATCCCGCAGTCCTCGCTCGCCGCCGCATGCGTGAGCGATTCGTAAATACTTTTGTAAGCATCTTGCAGATCGATGTATTTTCCGACAACCGCGATTGTCACCTGTTTCTTGGGACTAATGACGCGCTCAACAAATTTTCGCCAGTCCGTCAGATCGGGTTCGGGAGTTTTGAGATGCAGCAGATCGCAAACCAGTTGGTCGAGGCCCTCCTTGTGCAGCATCAGCGGATACTCATAAACCGTGTGCTCGACATCGCGCGCTTCGATCACAGCTTTTTCCGAAACACTGCAGAACATCGACAGTTTTTGTCGCACTTCGCGATCGAGCGGTTTTTCCGTCCGGCAAATCAACACCTGCGGCTGCAACCCAATCTCACGCAACTTCGCCACACTCTGCTGAGTCGGTTTTGTTTTTAATTCGGCCGCGGCCTTGATATACGGGACGAGCGTGACGTGCATGTTCACGACGTTCTGCGCGCCGGCTTCCAGAATAAATTGCCGGATCGCTTCGAGAAACGGCAGACCTTCGATATCGCCGGTTGTTCCGCCGATTTCCGTGATGACAATGTCGTATTTACTTTCGTCGGACAGTTCGCGAATGCGGTCTTTGATGACGTCGGTGACATGCGGAATCACCTGCACGGTTTTGCCGAGATAATCGCCGCGCCGCTCTTTTAAAATCACGCTCTCGTAAACCTGACCGCTGGTGAGATTGTTGTGCCGCGAGAGGACGCAGTTGGTGAAACGTTCATAATGACCGAGATCGAGATCGGTCTCGGCGCCATCGTTTAACACGTAAACTTCGCCGTGCTGAAACGGATTCATCGTTCCAGGATCAACATTGAGATATGGATCGAACTTTTGGAAAACAACCCGCAGACTGCGAAGCTCGAGCAGCGTGCCGAGCGAGGCCGCGGCCAGGCCTTTGCCCAGCGAACTAACCACGCCGCCGGTGACGAAAATGTATTTCATCGAGGGATGCTCCTGCTTCCGCGAGCAAGTTTTTGCTCCAGCGCTTTTGCGTCCTGCGGCGTGTCTACGCCGGGTGAACCATGTTTCGTGACGAGCACATGAACCTTTACACCATTTTCAACGGCGCGCAATTGCTCGAGCGACTCGGCGCGCTCCAGCGGCGTCGGCTTCCATTTCACAAATTGCAAAAGTGTCTGGCGCCGAAAACCGTAGATGCCTTGGTGCCGCAGATATCTTATCGGCACGGAACGATCGCGGGGGAAGGGGATGGCGTAGCGCGAAAAGTAGAGTGCGTTGCCGCGAAGATCGACAATCACTTTCACCTGATGCGGCGACGATGCTTCCTCTGCATTTTCAAACGGATGCGCTGCCGTGACAATGTCGATCTTGCGATCGGAGCGCAATCTCTCAACCAGCTTGTCGATTAAAGCAGGATCCACCAGCGGTTCGTCGCCTTGAATGTTGATGATGGACGCGAATTGTTTGGCTTTTCTTGCAACTTCGGCAATGCGATCCGTGCCGCTTTGATGATGCGGGGACGTTAGCGCA
>CATPAW010000061.1 GCA_955652255.1 uncultured Chthoniobacterales bacterium
GCAAGTGCGAGGTTCGCAGCGCGTGACCGATCAAAATCCGGAGGGTAAATATCAAACGCTCGAGAAATATGGCCGCGATCTCACCGAACTGGCGCGCCGCGGAAAAATCGACCCGGTAATCGGCCGCGATAACGAGATCCGCCGGATCATGCAAGTGCTCTCGCGGCGCACGAAAAACAATCCGGTCCTAATCGGCGATCCCGGCGTGGGCAAAACTGCGATCGTCGAAGGTCTCGCCCGACGCATCATTAGCGGCGACGTGCCGGACTCGTTGAAACAAAAACGCATCATCGCCGTGGACATTGGCGCGATGGTCGCCGGCGCGAAGTTCCGCGGCGAATTCGAAGATCGCCTAAAAGCATTCTTGAAAGAGGTGACTGATGCGCAGGGCCAAATCATTTTGTTCATCGACGAGCTGCACACGATCGTCGGCGCCGGTGCGGCGGAGGGATCGGTCGATGCATCCAATTTGCTCAAGCCGCAACTCGCGCGCGGGGAGCTGCGCACGATCGGCGCGACCACACTCGATGAATACCGCAAGTATATCGAAAAGGATGCCGCGCTGGAGCGGCGGTTTCAGCCGGTGATGGTTGACGAGCCGAGCGTGGAAGACACGATCGCGATTCTGCGCGGATTAAAGGAGCGCTACGAAGTTCATCACGGTGTTCGGATTACCGATGCCGCAATCGTCGCGGCCGCCGTGCTATCGCACCGCTACATTAGCGACCGCTTTCTGCCGGACAAGGCGATCGATCTGGTTGATGAAGCGGCGTCTCGTTTGAAAATCGAGCTCGATTCCATGCCAACGGAAATCGACGTGATCGAGCGCGAAATCATGCAGCACGAGATGGAGCGGCAGGCGCTTAAGAAAGAAAAAGATGCCGCGAGCAAGGAACGGCTGAAGAAGCTCGAAAAGGAACTTGTCGATCTTCGCGAAAAATCCTCGGCATTGAAAGCCGAGTGGCAGAAGGAAAAAGCCGTTCTGGAAGAGCAGCGGGAATGGAAAGAAGAGTTGGATAAGCTGCGCACCGAGCTCGAACGCGCTCAGCGTCGCGGAGAGCTGGCGAAAGCGAGCGAAATTCAGTACGGAAGAATCCCGGAGCTGGAGAAGAAATTGCGGGACGCGGAGGGTAGGGCGGGCGCCTCGTCCGCCGATTCCGGTGCCTCGCCGGAATCAAAAAGTTCTCCGCGAGACGCGAAGAACCGCGCCCGGGACGGGCGCGCTACCCGATTATTGCGTGAAGAAGTGACCGAGGAGGATATCGCCGAAGTTGTCTCCAGCTGGACGCACATTCCGGTTTCGCGATTGCAGGAAGGCGAGCGAGAGAAACTCGTCAAACTTGAAGCGCATCTGCATCAGCGCGTCGTTGGTCAGGATGAAGCGATCAAAGCCGTCTCAAACGCGGTGCGCCGCGCGCGCGCCGGTTTGCAAGATCCAAATCGTCCGATCGGTTCTTTCATTTTTCTCGGGCCGACCGGCGTCGGCAAAACCGAACTTTCACGTGCGCTCGCGGAATTTCTGTTCGACGACGAGAACGCGATGATCAGGATCGACATGAGCGAATACATGGAGAGACACACCGTCGCGCGTTTAATCGGCGCGCCGCCCGGCTACGTCGGCTATGAGGAAGGCGGGCAACTCTCCGAAGCGGTGCGGCGCAAACCGTACTCGGTTATTTTGTTCGATGAGATTGAAAAGGCGCATCAGGATGTGTTCAACATCCTGCTTCAGGTGCTCGACGACGGCCGCATTACGGACGGGCAGGGGAGGACCGTTGATTTTAAGAACACGGTGATCATCATGACCTCGAACATTGGTTCTCAGTTTATTACCGAAGAAGAATCGCGCGAAGCGCGCTCGCGTCTGGTGATGGACGCATTGCGCGCGCATTTTCGGCCCGAGTTTCTCAACCGGGTCGATGAGATCATCATGTTCGATCAACTTACTGAAGACGATCTGAAGCACATCATCGAAATCCAGCTTGGTCGTCTAACGAAACGGCTCGAGCGACAGAAAATTACCCTCGATCTTTCCGATTCGGCCAAGGAACTGATCGCGCGCGAAGGTTACGACCCGGTTTACGGCGCGCGGCCCTTGAAGCGCGCCATCCAAAAAGATATCCTCGATCCACTCAGCATTGACATTCTGGAAGGAAAAATCCACGAGGGCCAAGTCGTCCATGTCGATGCCAAAAACGGGGCGCTCGAGTTTCACGCGAGATAAGCGTAACGTTGTTATTCCGCGCGCAGTCGAGGAATCTCTCATTATGACTGCCTCATTTTCAATAATGAAAATGTTTTCGTGGCTCGCTATTGGCGCTCTCACCAGCTACATCTTTTCCTCGTTAGGCCTCATCATCTGAGAATGCAAACGCGACGCTCATTAACCACAATAATCATCGCACTCTTGCTTTCAGTCGCCGGACAGATTTGGGCCGGCAAAAAGAGTGGGCCACGCTGACTGATTGCCGATATGTGGACGCCAAGTACAATGACGGTGACAGCTTTCGCGTGCACTGCGATGATAAAGAGTTCACCGCGCGGCTCTATTTTGTGGACGCGCCCGAAACCAATCTCGTGTATGCGGAACGGACACGTGAGTAGAGTCTGCATTTTGGCATCACGCTTGATGAGCCGATGAAGGCAGGCGTTAAGGCCAAAGAGAGGGTGAAGGAACTTTTGCAGAAGGCGTTCGTCTTGCGCACGCTTTGGGCAAGCGCTGCTGGCCGAGGTCGAGAAACACGATATTACGTTTTGATCGAGGTGGACGGAAAGAGCCTGGCTGAGATTTTGGTCAGCGAAGGGTTTGGCGCGGGTCAAAGGTGTCGGTCACATTCTGCCGAGCGGTGAAAAATCCAGGTCTTACGTGGATCGGCTCACGGCTTTGGAGCACGAGGCCAAGCAGAAGCGAGTCGGCGCTTGGTCCACCTCAGCCGCAGAGAAGAAGGAGAGCGAGTGAGTTCGCGAAGAATTGAACGCCTTGAGGTTCATATATGTCTCACGATTCACCATGATTAAAATTCTCGGAACAGCAGTTGTGGCGGCAGCGATGCTTGTGGCATCGCCCGCTTTCGCAGGTGGAAAAGCGTGTTGCGCAAAGAATGCCTCAAACGAGGCGGCATGTGCTAATTTGGCGAGCCTCAATCTGACGGCCGATCAGAAGACAAAGATTGAAGCGTGGCAGAGCGAGTGCGTGAAAGCCGGTTGCACGAAAGAAAGCCGAAGAACCTTCCTTAAACAAGCAAAGGGAATTCTTTCTGCCGAGCAGTTCGCCCAGCTCAAAACAGAGTGCAAAAAGTCGGCGAAAAAGACTGAGGCGTAAAGCGCGCTGTGTCATCCCGAACGGAAGTGAGGGATCTCACATCGTAGCGGAAGTCGGTCTAAATTGAGAGAATTCTTCGACTTCGCTCAGAATGACAAAAGATCGCGTCGGTGGAAACGCCGGCGCGATTTTTATTGGTCGAACCTGGAGACGTTGATCACTGCCTCGTCGCGGGACTTGGCTGCACCGGCGTGCTCGAATTAGGGCGGTCTTCCGTTGGCGGCGGAATGGGCGGGGTCGTTTGCGAGGCGGTTGTCGGCAATTCCGCCGACGATTTCATGGCCGGTCGGCCCGTAGGTGAGCGAGCTGCAGGCGAAGAGAACAATTGCGCCTAACGAAATGGAAATCGATTTCTTCATGTTTAGTTCTCGGATTGAAACTCCGCCGTCAAGGTTGCGCGGATTCCTTCAATGCGCGCGCGCAACTTATCAAAATGTGACCCCGGCCAGTAGATCTGGCCGCAACCGGTGCAGCGTCGAAATTTTTGGTAATAGATTTTTGTAAGCGGCTCGAGCTGTTCGATGACTTCACTTTTTTCGACCTGTTCGAGTAGAGCATTGCAATGCAGGCAACGGGTGAATGAAGCGACCGCCGAGAGCAGGTCAAAACGGCGCAACACTTCGATCGTTTGCTCCAGCGGTTTTTGCGACCGCAAATAGTAGTCGTGTTGCACAATTCCGTACATAAGCAGGCGGCGGTCGCGGGTGAGCAGGGCGCGATTGTCGGTCCTGGAACGGTCGACTAATTGTCGATCTTCCGCTGGGGGATCGTAAACGACATCGATGCCAAGCAATCTCAAATCGCGGACGAGTTTTCCGAGGTGACCATCGGAAATAAACTTCTCGATATGAATAGTTTGCAATCGATTTTCTGGTAAAAGTATGCGTGTGTTAATTGGATAAACACCAACCTCCGTGTCTCGCTCCACGACATGGGCAAAATTAGCAGGCTGACCGTTAACCAGGATCAAATCGACCTCGGGGTGCGGGACACCGCAAGACTCAATCACGTCCTTTATTGAAGTTTTTCTGCGGATTTGGCGCTCCACGATCGCGTTGTTTGATTTCAGGAAGAATGAGAGATCGCCATGAAATTTAAGGCGAACTGTAAATGGGTTCACATCACTTACCCACGTTCGCGTCCGAATACGCGTACTCAAAAGTTGTTCCACGCGGCCGCGCCATGAATCGGCCTGGACCGAGCGGCTCGTCTTCGCCGTAATAAAGATCGACCTGCCATTTTCGCAGTCCACCGCCAGTATCCACAATTTTCCAACGCGTACTGCCAAACACCTGCCGAACAGTCGAAGCTGGCGTCTCGATTATGACACCGCGATGCAAACCGCTTTGCCCTAGCTTTGCCGCAGCGGCAAAACGCGGGACGAGATTCCCGCCGCCGCCGGCCGGTCTCGACGCAAAACCAAATGAATCTCCGCCGTTGTAACGAATGTAATTGCGACCGTTTACCGGCGTAGCTACCCGGCCGAAACCTTCTTTTTTCACCGAGCGAAGGAAGTCGCGCGGATACTTACGCCCATGTAATCCCGGCTTTGTCACCAGTGCGGCGTCGAATCCGCGCTCGAACGTAAAACCCGATTCCATTGGCGTGTAGTAAAGCGTGCAGACGATAAAGTATTCGCCACTGTGCCCATGCGTGCGCCGCGCCAGTTTTTCATTTTCCTGCGCGAGACGCTGCACGACTTCGGGCCAGGGAATGTCGGCTCGAACCCGAGCCAAGATCGACAACGAACACCCGAGTGCGATGCAACTCGCAATCAGTCGCCGAAGACCGATTCGATCGGGCCGCCGATTAATACTTCGATCGGCAGACGCTTCCATTCGTATTCATAAGGTGGTTGCTTCCACTGAAATTGATCGCCGTGGATCTGGCGGATGCGCTTGATGATTTCCACGCCTGTTTTGAAAGGCCGAAATTTGTCCCGATCGAGCACATGCAATTGCGCGCCGCGGCAAAGTTTTCCGGCGAATTTGTGAAACGTCGGCTGAAAATAATTTTCCCGGAAGAAAATACCTGACAGCTTTAAATCGTTCAGTTCGCGACAAAGTATTTCTGCGTCGATAAACGGCGCACCGAAAATTTCGAATGGCCGAGTTGTGCCGCGACCTTCGGAGATGTTCGTTGCTTCGAGCAAACACATTCCCGGATAAACCGTGGCGGTGTCGAGCGTCGGCATGTTGGGTGACGGCATCACCCAGGGCAGACCAGTTTGATCGAACCACATCGCGCGCTCCCAGTTTTCCATCGGCAAGATCGACAATCGACAATCGGGGAATGCTTCATCTCGAAATTGCCGGGCTAATTCGCCAATCGTGCGCCCGTGTCGCACTTTGATCGGATGCATTCCGACAAACGATTTGTAATCCGGATCAAGTAACGGCCCTTCCGTTGTCAGGCCATTAATTGGATTTGGCCGGTCAAGAACGACCATGGCCACCCCCTGTTTTTCACAGGCGCGCATGCAAAGGTAAAGCGTCCAAATAAAAGTGTAATAACGCGCGCCGATGTCTTGAAGATCGACAAGTAAAACGTCGACATGTTCCAGCATTTCTGCGGTCGGTTCACGATGTTCGCCGTAAAGACTATAAACTGGAATGCCCAGACGCGGATGTTCATAGCTTTGCCATTCGACCATGTTGTCCTGCGTCTGGCCGAGAAATCCATGCTGCGGACCGAAGAATGCGCAAAGCCGGAGCAAATCTCCGTTGTGTCGCTCGAGGATATGCGATGCGTGCTCGAGATGTAATGAGACCGAAGCCGAATGAAGGAGTGCGCCGATGCGCGCCCCGCGCAGCTTTTCCGGCCAAAGCTCGCGGAGATGATCAAGTGGCAGTTCGACGCGCACGCGTGAGTTATAACACAATCATGGCGTTGTAGCGGCCGCTGTCCTCAGCGGCAGCTACAACCATTTCCGCAAAGCGACACTGATGATAATCGCGATCAATGTTACGCTCGCACAAAACTCGGCGAAAACTTCCCCATATCGCACATAGAAAGTGAGATCGCGTTCTGTCGGAACATTCACCTCCCCGGCGAGAACGCCTTCGGTGAAAGTGCCGCCAGTTTCATCCTGCAACAATTGCGTCACGCGGCCGAACTCATTCACGAAACAAGTCACGCCGGTATTTGCTGCGCGCACCATCGGACGGCGCGTCTCGACACAGCGGAAAATGGCGTTCGCCAGATGCTGTTGTGAACCGGCCGAATGCAAAAACCAGCCATCGTTCGTCACGTTCGCGAGCAGGTTTGCTCCTTTGAGTACGAATTGCCTCGTCAGCTCGCCGATTGTGTCTTCAAAGCAAATCAGCGGTGCGATCTGCACGTCACTATTTGTTAGGCGAAAGACTGTGTGATCCTGGCCCGTCTCGAAATCACCCGGCACCCACTTGCCCGCGACAGCGGCAAAAATCGGGAACGAATGTCGAAGTGGAATGTATTCACCAAACGGCACGAGATGAAGCTTGCGATAAATTTGCACGTGCTGGCCGGCATCCGAGACGAGTGCCGCGGCATTATAATCGTGTCCATTCTCCACATCGATTGTTCCGAGGAGCAAGTCTGTCTTTGTCGACGCAGAAAAATCCATAACGAAGCGGTGAGTCTCTTCATCTTCGAGCACGGGGCCCGGCATCGCGCTCTCCGGCCAAATCAGCAAATCAGGCGGCGGTTCGACTTGCAGCGGGATAGCGCTCAATCGCGTGAATCGATTGAAAATCTGGGCGGTGAATTGTGGGTCGAATTTTTGTTTCTGTGGAACGTTTGCCTGCACCGCGGCAACGCGCACCGGTTTTGCTTGCGGTGGGTTGCGCGCAACCTGCCAGCCAAACACCAGCAAGCCGACCACTCCCAACATGGTAAAGTTTATGTCCCAGTGCGGTCGCATTCGATGTGTTCGCGCCTCGAGAAACAAACGCACTGGAATCGTGACCGCGATGACATTGACGAACGCAATTACGAACGACAACCCGGTCACACCCGTGAATTCCGCGATTTGAATGAGCGGCCATTTGGCCCACAGGGCGACGCCGAGCCCGTTCCAACCAAACCCGCCGAAGAGCCATCCGCGGATCCACTCATGGGTGCTCCACGCGGAGGCGAGGAGGAAGGCAAGCCACAAGTTGTTTGTCGATCTTAACCAGGATGAAGCCGGCATCGCCGTCGCCGGCTTGCCAGCGCGTTCGAGCATTTCGCTCCATTTGTCTTTTGTTGGTTCCATCTTCGTTGGGCTCGGCCTAACGAGTCCGCAAAACCAGCCCCAAAACGCAAAATTCATTGCGAGATAGAGCGAAAGCAGCAGGGGCAAACCGTGCAGCCAGAAATCTTCAAACAAAGTCCCGAGCGAACCAAGCCAGCCAAATGTTCCCGTAAAAAAAACAACACCTGCGACGTACCCGAGGAGGAGATCGCGCAACCATCGCCGCTTTGAATTTTCTCCGGAGAACCAAATCGCCGCGAGCAGCGGAATGAGCGCAAACCAACAGAGCCAGCCTTGATTGAATGGCGCGAAACAGCCCATGCCAAGCAGCCCGCTCGCGATCGCGGCCAGCCACGGCCAGAAGGGCAGCGCCTTTCGTAACGCGCTCACTTCGCGCACGTCAACCGCGCCGGCGCCGCGTTTGTTCGCGCCGGCGGCCCGGTTGGATCGCATCTCGCAAATCGCGCGCGTAGGAAGGGTTCACGCGAAAGACACTGCGCTGAACATTCTCCATGGTACGCAGGTTGGCCTTGTCCGAAAGCACGTAGCCGAGTTGAATCAGCCCATTGAGCTCGTCGAGAAACTCTGCCGTTTCCATCTCGCCAATTTGCTCGATCAACACCTTCCCGAAAGTTGGCGCGCCGCTCAGGCCCATTGTTTTCAGGAATGTGATCTCGCCGCCACTCAAATTAATCTCACGCCGCATAATTAACTTTCGACAAGGAATCGACAACTGTCGAGCGGCTCATCGCGCGAGCCGCGCGTGCACGTCTCTTTGTATAGAATCCCAAAGCCGCTCCAGCCGCTCATCGATCTCCATTTTAATTTTCTCCAGTTGCTCGGCACTAAATTTTCCCTTTTCCGGCCGGCGCTGCGCGAAAATGTAATATTTAATTTTTGGCTCCGTTCCCGAACCGCGCACGGCAATGCGTGTCCGATCCTCCAGTTCGAAGATCGACATCTTCTCCCTGGGAATCTCCTCGCCTTCGACATCGCGAATCGTTTCCGTTTCGAAATTTGTGATGCGCGTCACTTTTCCGCCGAGTATTTCGGCCGGCGGCGCACTGGCATAAGATTCGAGCAGCCGAGCGATTTTGCCGGCGCCTTCTGCGCCTTCGAAATAAAGCGACGCGTTTTTTTCCGCGAAATAGCCGAACATCGAGAAAATTTCATCGAGCAGTTGGTCGACCGTTTGATTTCTCGACTTTGCGTAAGCGACGACTTCGCAAAACATGATCGCGCCGGCGTTTCCATCCTTGTCGCGCACAAAATCGGCGCCGCTATAGCCGTAACTTTCTTCGCTGCCGAACACGTAAAAAGACGAGTGCGCGAGTCGCGCTGTTCGCGTTTCCTCTTCTGAAAGCTGGCGATACTTCTGGCGCACTCCCGCCGGCAACGCGCGTTCGTATTTCTCCAGCTTCGCGCCGAAATATTTGAAGCCGGTCAGGGTCTCAACACAGCGCAAACCGTAATGCTCGGCGATTACCTTTTGCAGATCGGTCGTGACAAATGTTTTGATGATGACAGCGCGCCTCGCGTTCTCTTTGTTAAGCACCCCAATGTCAAACAGCGTTTTTATCCGGTAATAAGCGAGCAACGATCCGATTTGGTTGCCGCTGATTAGTTTCATCGTGCCAGTCGAGCTGCGCACGGCCACGCCCAGCCGGTCGCAGTCCGGATCGGTTGCGATGACAAGATCGGATTTCTTTTGCTGCGCGAGCGCGATTCCCATTTGCAATGCCTCGGCATTTTCCGGATTCGGAGATTTCACCGTCGGAAATCGCGGGTCGAAGCGATCCTGCTTCGCGACGATCTCGAAATTGAAACCGAGCCGCTTAAGCATCGGTTTCAAAGTGACGCTGCCGGTCCCGTGCAGCGGAGTGAAGACGATGCGCAGCGATTTCGCCGCGCGCACAACCGTTGGATCGACAATCAATGTTTCGAGTCGCTCCATGTAGGCCTCATCGACATCGTGCCCAATTATCGTGACGGCTCCTTGTCGATCTTTTGGCAACGGTTTGTAGGTTTCGCTCGCGATCGCATTCACTTTTTCGATGACTCCGCTGGCGTGCGGTTCGACTACCTGCGCGCCATCGGCAAAATAGACTTTGTAACCATTGTCGTGCGGCGGGTTATGGCTGGCGGTGATGACAACGCCGACACTCGCGTTCAAGTGGCGAACCGCGAACGACAATTCCGGCGTTGAACGCGGCCCGTCGAAGATCCAGGCGTGACAACCATTTTCGGAGGCGACCTTCGCTGCAAGCTCGGTGAATTCTTTGGAAAAAAATCGCGTGTCGTGCGCGATCACGATTTTTAGCGGGTTGTCGATCTTATTGTGCGCGTGCCACTCCTGGACGTACGCCACCAGTCCCTGCGTCGCGCGACTAACGTTGTAAAAGTTCATCGCGTTCGTACCGATGCATGGAAACTCTGGTCGCTCCTCAAGTGCTGCAGTACCTCGTTCCACCGCGGTCACAATTTTACCGATGGTGCGGCCGCGCAGTCCGCCCGTGCCGAATTCGAGCCTTTTATAAAACCGATCGTTCAGTTCCGCCCATTCATTGCCAGCAACCAGCTCCTCGACGACGCGCGAATAAAGATCCGACGGAGCCGCGGCGAGCAGCCCGCGAATGTTCTTCGCCGCCGCATCGAGCAATTGGCCACTGCTCAGCGCTTGCTCGATTCTTTTGTCCAACTCGTCCGGCATCGCCCGAAAACCATTCCGAGGCGGCTGTGCTTTGCAAGCCGGAAGGTGACTTCAACGCGGCGATCTGGTTTCGGTGACGGATCGATACACCAACAGGGCCGCCGCAATATCTTCCACGGCCATGCCGAGAGATTTAAAGATGGTGATTTCGTTTGCGCGCGGTGGAACTTTGCCGGCAAGCGCTTCGCCGAGCTCGGCATAAATTTTTGCACCGGAAAGAATCAGGTCGCCGGATTCTTTCATCGCGCCTTCGCGCGAATCGACGAATACGACGTTTCGCATCGCGTCATCGTCCAGCTCGCGCCAATCAGGGCGACATGCGCCGACGGCGTTGACGTGGCAACCTAGTTTTAGCCACGCCCCGCGCAAGATCGACATCTTCGAATTCGTCGCGGTCACTACAACATCGGCGCGGCGCACGGCGTCTTCTGCCGACGTCGCTTTCGCGCCAATTCCTTTCGCGAATCGCTCCGCATGCGCTTTCGTGGGGCTCCAGACCCGGATTTCTTCGAATCGCCTAACGGGTCGCAGCGCTTCCAGGTGACTCTGCGCTTGCACGCCGCTGCCGAGGATTGCGAGAATCTTTGCATCGGTCGGCGCGAGAAATTTCGTCGCAACAGCCGACACTGCTGCCGTGCGCATTTCGGTGATCAATCTTCCATCCATCACCGCGAGCGGCGTTCCTGTTGCCGGATCAACCAGAAAAATTGTGGCCATGTGCGTTGGAATTCCACGCTCGGCATTTGCCGTATAAAACGTAACGACCTTTAGACCGAGTCCGTCGGGAGTTAGTGCCGGCATCATTCCAAAAAATCCGCCGGGCGGATCAACCGTGATGACGGAGCGCACCGGCTGCGTCACTTTGCCGGCTGAGAAATCGATCAGCGCTTCCTCCATCGCCGGAATCAATTCTTCTATTCGCAAATGCCGCCGGACTTGTTCTTCGTCGAGGTACAACATCAGAGAGTGCTCGCTTTCGAGAGCACACACGTTGTAGCGGCCGCTGCATCAATCGTCGAAGAAAAACCATTGCTGCGATGCGCGCCGCGGGCTAATTCCAGTTTGTCGCGCGGACAGGCATGAACATTCACGAGTATCAAGCGAAGGAACTGCTGCAAAAATTCGGGGTGGCGACGCCGCGTGGAAAAGTTGCTTCGACTGCGGCTGAAGCGGAGCAAATCGCCCGCGAATTGGGAGATGTCGATCTCGCCACAGGACGAGTCCGTGTCGCCGCGGCGACCGGACTTGTCGTCAAAGCGCAGATTCATGCCGGCGGCCGGGGAAAGGGAACTTTCACCAATGGGTTTAAAGGCGGTGTGCATCTTTGCAAATCCCCAGCCGACGCGCGCGAGCTTGCGAGCAAGATGCTCGGACAGACTTTAGTCACGCACCAAACCGGACCAGCGGGTCGCGTGGTCAACAAAGTGCTGGTCGCGGAATCAGCCGAGATCACGCGCGAAATTTACTTTGCGATTCTGCTCGATCGCGCGACGGCCGGGCCGCTGATTGTGGCAAGCACGGAAGGCGGTGTTGAAATTGAAACAGTGGCGGCGAAGTTGCCCAAGAAAATTATTCGCGAGCCGATCGATCCGCTGGCCGGACTGCAATCGTTTCAGGCGCGCAAGCTGGCGAAGCAGCTGGCATTTGATTCGACGCAGCTCAAAGCCGCATCAAAATTGTTCGATGGGCTCTTTCGCACGTTTATCGGACTTGATTGCTCAATGGTCGAAGTCAATCCGCTGGTCGTAACGAGCAAAGGCGAAGTGCTTGCGCTCGACGCGAAATTCAATTTTGACGATAACGCACTTTATCGACACCCGGATATCGCGGCGATGCGCGACATCGCGGAAGAAGATCCGCGCGAAGTCGAAGCTTCGAAACACGGTCTCAACTACATCGGACTCGACGGTAACATCGCGTGTCTCGTTAATGGCGCCGGCCTGGCCATGGCCACGATGGACATCATCAAATTTTACGGCGGTAATCCGGCTAATTTCCTCGATGTCGGTGGTGGCGCGACCGAGGAGCAGGTGACTGAAGCTTTCAAGATCCTGATCGCAGACAAAAATGTGAAAGCGATCTTGGTTAATATTTTCGGCGGCATTATGAAGTGCGACATCATCGCGCAGGTAATTATCAACGCGGCGAAGACAGTGAAATTATCAGTGCCGCTTGTGGTGCGCCTGGAAGGAACGAATGTCGAAGCCGGAAAAAAATTAATCGCGGATTCAGGCCTTGCCGTCATTGCAGCGGACGATTTGACCGATGCGGCGCGGAAGGCGGTAGCCGCCGCAAGCTCCAAATCCCAAGCTCCAAATCCCAAGTAAACAACCAAACCCAAGTTCCAAAATGGAAGACGGCGCTAAACCACGTGATCTCGAGGATCGAACATTTCTGTTCGCGGAGTCGGTGCGCACTTCTGTGAAGCAATTGCCCAGAACAGTGAGTAACAGAGAAGGCGTCAGGCAAGTTGTGCGCGCATCGGGTTCAGTCGCGGCCAATTGGATCGAGGCCGACGAGGCTTTGAGCAAGAAAGACTTTTTAATGCGCGCGAAGATTTGCCGGAAAGAAGCCAAAGAGAGTCGCTTGTTTTTGCGTCTGATTGACGTCGGCTTGACGAAAAGCAATATCGCCAGGCGCGATGCGTTGGCCGCGGAAGCGCGGGAGCTGACGCTAATCTTCTCAGCAATCATTTCGAAGAGCAGCGGATCATAAGCGCAGTTTTTTGGCTTATTGCGAATTGAGAGTTTGCCTGGAGCTTGGGAATTGGGATTTGGAACTTCTGGAACAGCAAACATGAAAATCAAATCAATCGGCTTCGTCGGCATTCCAGTGACGGACTTGAAACGCGCGCGCGGTTTCTATGAGGGCGTGCTCGGTTTGGAGGTCTCGGAGGAAATGATGAGCGGCAAATGGATCGAGTACGCAGTGGGCGATGATACGCTGGCAATCGCAAATGTGAGCGACGCGTGGACGCCGTCGGATCAGGGAACGGGCGCGGCATTAGAAGTGGAAGACTTCGAGGAGGCGATCGAGCGGTTGAAAGAACGGCATGTGCGATTTGCGGCGGAACCGTTCGAAACACCGTGCTGTCACATGGCCGTCGTGCAGGACCCTGACGGCAACAAGTTGATCATCCACAAATTGAAACCGGAAAACGAAAAGGGAATCTGTTTATGACTATGATTAAGGAAGTCGCATTTGTCGCTATCGCAGTTTCGGATAAGGAACGCGCGCGAAAATTTTATCAGGAAACGCTCGAGCTGAAGCCGACCACGACGGCGATGGAAGGCGCGTGGGTCGAGTACGATCTGGGAACCGTGACAATTGGCGTCGGGTGCCATCCGATGTGGCAACCGTCGCGCGATGGGACAACTGTCGCATTTGAAGTGGAGGATTTTGACGGCGTCTATGCGAAGTTGAAAGAGCGCGGCACCACGTTCGAAATCGAGAAAACCGAAACGCCCGTTTGCTGGATGGCGCAGTTCCGTGATCCCGACGGGAACAAGCTGCTCATTCACAAATGCAAAACGAAATAACGAATGTCCGTTCTGGTCGATAAAAACACACGCCTGCTGGTGCAAGGCATCACCGGCAGCGCCGGTGCGTTTCACACGCGGCAATGCATGGCCTACGGCACGAACGTCATTGCGGGCGTGACGCCAGGAAAAGGCGGGCAAATGTTTGATGATAAAGTGCCGGTGTTCGACACGGTTTATGAAGCGCGACAGAAAACGGGATGCAATGTGTCGATGGTTTTCGTGCCCGCACCGGCGGCGGCCGATTCAATTTTGGAAGCGCTGGATGCAGGCGTCGAGCTGGTCGTGTGCATCACGGAAGGAATCCCGGTGATGGATATGATGCGCGTGAAAGCGCTGATGAGGGGCAAGGCATCGCGGCTTATCGGCCCGAATTGTCCGGGGATCATTACGCCGGGCGCGTGCAAGATCGGGATCATGCCCGGCTACATTCATAAAGCGGGCGGCGTTGGTGTGATCTCGCGTTCCGGCACGTTGACCTACGAAGCGGTCTGGCAACTGACAGCGCGCGGTTACGGGCAATCGACTTGCATTGGAATCGGCGGCGATCCCATCAACGGCATGTCGCATCTCGATGCGGTCAAGCTGTTCAACGAAGATCGACATACTGAAGCAATAATTTTGATCGGCGAGATCGGTGGTGCGGCGGAAGAAGAGGCGGCCGATTGGATCAAAGAGAACTGTAAGAAACCGGTCGCCGCATTTATCGCGGGTATGACTGCGCCGCCCGGACGACGGATGGGTCACGCCGGCGCGATTGTTTCCGGCGGACGAGGGACCGCCGCGGGAAAAATCGA
>CATPAW010000062.1 GCA_955652255.1 uncultured Chthoniobacterales bacterium
CCCCGGCCAGCCGCGAGGTTTCACAGCTCGTCAAAAGCGCCGCGCATGCCGCCGCCGCAAGGAAAAACGAAAAGGAGCCGAGTCGCATAAGTTCCATACTGGAAGAGCTAGGCGGCACTTTGTCAACCATCGCAGACCTCTGGCGGCCCAGCTGTCGATGTAACGGCCGACGGCGCATCGTCCGGTTGAAGAAGTGCGTCGAATCGCACCCATGTGTGCGCGTAAAACGGATATTTACGCTGGGTGTGGAGCGGCCGGTAGCGCCAGTGTTTGTACATCCAGAGCCAGGGCGCAGGATTTTTGCGCACATAAGGCTCGAACGAATTCCAACACGCTTGCGCTATCTGCTGGTGCGTCTTGTCCTGCGTCTTGTCGATCTTGCGATGAAAAATGAGGCGATAGCGGCCATCAGCGAGCGGCTCGCAATGGGCCGGAACAATCGGCACTCCGCTCCGTTCATGCAGCCAGGCGTGCGCGGACGTGACGCTGGTTTTCAAACCGAAACAATCGATCACCACCGCGCCCTGAGTCGGCGGAACGGTAAGATCGACAAGCAGCGCAGTGCGCCCTTTTCGCCGCAGCACTTTGTAAAGCCTGACGATTCCTCGCTCGCGCGGAACTAACTCATGCCCGGATCGTTCGCGAATATTTTTGAAAATCGGATCGAGCAGCGAATTCTTGAATTCCTGCGCGATGATTGTGCCGGTCAGACCGAGAAATCCGCAGGCCAGGCTGAGCCATTCGAAATTGCTGTAGTGATAGCACGCGATCATCACGCTGCGCTCCGGCCCGGTGCCGCCCGCGATCTCCTCGAAGTTTTGCAACTCGATGTAACGCGAGAGATTTTGGCGCGTCAGGCGCGGACTCCATAAAAGGTCAAGCGATGTCCGGGCGAAATGCTGAAACGATTGGCGAACGATTTTGCGCCGCGCCGCGATCGGCAATTCATCGCCAAAGGCAACGTCCAGATTGCTGAGTGCGACTTTGCGGCCATGTCGATCAAAGATCGACATGATAAATCCGAGAGCATGCGCGAGGCGGAAGCAGGCTTTGCGGGAGAGTAATGGGACCAGTTTTGCCGCGGTGTGAAGACCGGCCCATTCCAATCGATAACGAAATTTTTTCCATCGCCGGCGCATCGCGATTCTATACACGCGTCTGACAGGCCTCGCCACTTAGCCACACGGCGAAGCCGGTGTTTCACCAGCTCCGATTGACTTGACTCTGTTCGATCCTAGGTTGCAAACGCGCGCGCTCGCGCGCCGCGCGAATCGTGAAAAGCGTCCTTTTTGTCTGTACGGGAAACATTTGCCGCAGTCCCATCGCGGAAGGGCTGTTTCGCCGTTTGCTCGGAAATCGTAAAGACATCGAGGTCGCCTCGGCCGGCGTGCATGCAGTCCGTGGCCAACCGCCGAGTCTGTATGCGGTGCAAGTTTGCGAAGACGAAGGCGTGGACATCAGCCATCTTCGCAGCCAGCCGTTGACGGCCACGCTGATCGATCGTGCCACGCACATTTTTGCCATGACCGGGGCGCATCTGGAAACAATCCACATGCTCTTCCCGCAGGGCGCTGAAAGATCCTTCCTGCTCCGCGAATTTGAAGAGCCGGACACGACAGTGTGGCGCGATGTGCCGGACCCGATCGGTCTTGGCCGCCAGGTTTACGAAGTCTGTGCACAAACCATCAAAAACGCTTTACCCAGCGTCCTTGCCTTCGTAGAACAAAGCGAGCTTGCGCCAACTTCGCGCGGCACTGGGGCCTCTTCTTATCTCATGAGCGATCTACCGCGTCAGATTCAAACCGAATCCGGTGGATCGACATCATCGGCCAGCTCGAGTGGTGGTCTGCGCCGGGTTGATCCCGAAATTTTCGACGCGATCAGCGCCGAAGAAAAGCGGCAACGCGAAAATATCGAACTGATTGCGTCGGAAAATTTCACGAGCCGCGCTGTGATGGAAGCGCAAGGCAGCGTCCTGACAAACAAATACGCGGAAGGTTATCCGGGCAAACGCTGGTATGGCGGCTGTGAGAATGTCGATGTTGCGGAGCAACTCGCGATCGATCGGGCCAAGCGATTGTTCGGAGCCGAACACGTGAACGTGCAGCCGCACAGCGGCGCGCAGGCCAACATGGCGGTTTATTTCGCCGCCATTAAACCGGGCGACAAAATCCTGACGATGAATCTTGCGCACGGCGGGCATCTCACCCATGGGCATCCGGCAAATTTTTCCGGCAAATTTTATCAAGTTACGCATTACGGCGTGGACGAAAAAAACGAACAGATCGATTACGATGCGCTGCAAAAGCAAGCCGAGGAAGTGCGTCCAGTCATGATCACCGCGGGAGCGTCAGCGTATCCGCGCACGCTCGATTTTCCGCGGCTGCGCCGAATCGCAGATTTAGTCGGCGCGATTCTTTTCATCGACATGGCGCACATTGCTGGGCTGGTGGCCGGCGGCCAGCACCCGAGCCCCATTCCGCATGCCCAATTTGTCACGACCACGACGCACAAGAGCTTGCGCGGACCGCGCGGCGGCATTGTTCTGTGCGAGGAAAAATTCGCCAAGCAAATCGATTCGACGCTTTTTCCCGGAGTACAGGGCGGCCCGCTCATGCACGTGATCGCAGCGAAAGCGGTTTGTTTTCACGAAGCGCTCCAGCCGCAATTCCGCGAATATCAGCGTCAGGTAGTTGTGAATGCGAAAGCGCTCGCCGCCGGAATTGCCAAGCACGGTTATCGCATCGTTTCCGGCGGCACCGACAATCACCTCATGCTCGTCGATCTTCGCCCGAAGGAAATTAACGGCAAGGAGGCGCAGGAAGTTCTCGATTGCGCTGGCATCACCGTGAACAAGAACGCGATCCCCTTCGACACCTATCCAATTTTCAAGCCGGGCGGCATCCGCATCGGCACGCCAGCTGTGACCACGCGCGGAATGAAAGAAGAAGATATGCTCGAGATTGCGGACTTGATCGCAGAGGCACTGGAGAAGCGAGCGGGTGCAGACGCACTGGAGCGCGTGCGCGCGAAAGTGCGCGAGTTCACGCGAAGATTTCCTTTGCCCTCCTAGCTGTAGGGGCGGTCTATGACCGCCGCATCAACTAAGTGCGACGCCCACAGAGCGCCGCTACAGAAGATTCGCGTTACACAATCTGCAAAAATCTGCGTAATCTGCGGACACTCCAACGATGAACCGGGCTAGCGAACCACAGCAAACAAATCCGCTGCGCGAAGGTTTGTCCGCCCGCGCCGTGTCACAGCCGTGCAGCATCGTGATTTTCGGCGCGACCGGCGACCTCACTCATCGCAAGCTCATCCCCGCTCTCTACAATCTCGCGGCTGACGGTGAGCTGCCGCCCGCGGTCGCGGTCGTTGGCTTTGCGCGTCGCAAAAAAAGCGATGACGAATTTCGACGCGAGCTCGAGGAAGCAACACGAAAATTCTCCCGGCAAACGGTGCGCGACGAAATCTGGAAAACTTTCGCACAATCCATTTTTTATCACCAGAGCGAATTTGAAGACGAGAGCGGGTACAAAAGTTTGGCGCAACGTCTGGACAAGATCGACAAGGAGCGGGGCACACGCGGCAATCGTCTTTTTTATTTCGCGGCCGCGCCCGACCAGTTCGAACCGATTCTGAAAAACTTGAAGACGGCAGGTTTGAACGAAACGTGCAAAGGGAGTTGGGCGCGCGTCATCGTCGAAAAACCGTTCGGAACCGATCTTGCGTCCGCGCGCGAGCTCAATCGCATCGTCCGCAATTCTTTCGCGGAAGAACAAACCTATCGGATCGATCATTTTCTTGGGAAAGAAACAGCCCAGAACATTCTGGTGCTGCGCTTTGCGAATGCGATCTTCGCGCCGCTTTGGAACAGGCACTATGTCGATCATGTCCAGATTACCGCCGCGGAAACGCTCGGAGTCGAAGGTCGCGCCGGTTACTACGAAGGCGCGGGCGCGTTGCGCGACATGGTGCAGAATCATTTGCTCCAACTGCTCTGTCTCGTGGCGATGGAACCGCCCACCGATCTCGGCGCCGATAGCATCCGCGATGAAAAAGTGAAGGTCGTTCGTTCGCTTCGCCGTTTTTCTCAGGGTGAAATCGCCTCGGCCGTCGTGCGCGGCCAGTACGCGCAGGGCGCGATCAATGGCAAATCGGTCGCCGGTTATCGCGAGGAAGAAAAGGTAAAAGCAGATTCAAAAACGGAAACGTTTGTGGCCTTGCGCTTGTACATCGACAACTGGCGCTGGTCGGATGTTCCGGTTTACATGCGCGTTGGGAAACGGCTTCCCAAATCGGGAACGGAGATTTCCGTGCACTTCAAACACGCGCCCGCCGTTTTGTTTAACAAGGAGGCCGTGACGCTCGACCAAAACGTGCTCGTCATTCGGATTCAGCCGGATGAAGGAATTTCATTGCGCATGCAGGCGAAAATGCCAGGCACGAGTTTCCGTATCCAGCCGGTTAAAATGGATTTTCATTATGGAACGTCGTTCGGCAAAGCCAGCCCGGAGGCATACGAACGTTTGCTGCTCGATGCTATGAGTGGCGATGCCACTCTCTTTGCCCGGCGCGATGAAGTCGAGGAAGCATGGGCTTTCGTCGACATCATCGAAAACGCGTGGGCCGCGAAAAAGGACGCGCCCGATTTGTTTTTTTATCCCGCCGGCTCGTGGGGCCCGGAAGAAGCCGACGATCTTCTCGCGCGCGACGAGCGTACCTGGAGGAGATTATGAACTCATTTCGTCCTCGATCGCTCGAATCCTTATCCACACCTGCGTTGTCATCCCGAGCGAAGCGAGGGACCTCTCAAAATCCGGACAGGTCACACTTCGATGAGAGATCCTTCGCTTTCGCTCAGGATGACCGCACTGATTATGCCCGCCATCGCTGAAAGCTACTCGCTCGGGCTCCAGGTCGAGATCGGCAAAATCGACAAGGAGCTGAAAAAGCTTTGGGCAGAGAGCGAAGGCTCGATGACCCGCGCGTCGCTCATTAATCTTGCCGTTTACAGCGAAGCGCCCGGCTCGCTCGAAAAGAATACGCAGATCATCGCGAAGATCGCGCAGAATCATGCTTGCCGCGCGATTGTCATTGGGGCCGATTGCAAGGCGGAGGAAAACCGTGTCGAATCGTGGATCAGCGCGCACTGCCACGTCAGCCACACCGGAGGCAAACAGATCTGTTCCGAGCAGCTTTCATTTCGACTGGAAGGGCCTTGTACGGATCTGATGCCGAGCATCGTTTTCTCCCATCTCGATTCAGACCTGCCTTTTTATCTTTGGTGGCAGGGCGAATTTCATGATCCGATGGACCCACAACTTTGGGAATGGGTCGACCGGCTCATTTACGACAGCCAAACGTGGAGCAGTTTCGCAGCGCAAATGGGTCTCGTCGAGACTGCGCAGCAAGAGGCACGACAGCGCGTCGTGCTTTGCGATTTGAATTGGACGCGCCTGGATAAAGTCCGCTCTGCGATCGCGCAATTTTTTGATCATCACGCCTCGCACCATCATTTCGCCGAAATCGAAAGCGCGCGGATTGATTTCGCGCCCGAATTCAGATCGACCGCGGTGCTTTTGACCGGTTGGCTTGCGGCTCAATTAAACTGGCGGGCCGAGAAAACGAAAGCGCAGAACAGGTTGAAGTTTAGCGACTCGTCCGGACGTAAGATCGACATCGAACTGCGCGAGCACTCCGGTGAACCGATCGGTCGCATCATTCTGAACTCGCGCGACGTAGAATTTATTGTTGCGCCCGCGAAGTGCGGCGATCTGCTGGAAGTTTCGCGCGGCAAACCGGGCGACAAACAAATGTCGCAATTAATGCCGGCGCAAAGTAATGATCCAGTGGAGTTGATGAGCCAGGAGCTGATGCGCGGCGGACCGCACATTATTTATCTGCGCGCGGTCAACTGCGTTCGCGATCTGCTTTAACATTGTCGATCTTCGAATCGGCGAGCTCTTCGAAAATCCGAATTAGCGACCGTGCATTTTTGTCGATCGAGAAAAGCTCGCTGGCGCGCTTCTGTCCCTTCTCACCCAAGCGCTGCGCGAGTGAAAGATCGACAATCACTTTTTCAATGGCGCGGCCGAGCGCCCCCGCATCATTAGGAGGCACAAGAATTCCCGTCTCATTTTCAATGACCATTTCTGGAATTCCGCCGATCGCGGTCGAAATGACCGGCAATCCCGTCGCCATCGCTTCCATGATTACGGTGGGCAGATTATCCATGCCGCCGTCGGCGCCGATCACGCTCGGCAGGACAAAAACTGTTCCCGCCGCCAAATGCTTGGCGATTTCGCCTTGCGGTTTTGCACCGAGCAGCTGAACGCAATTTTGCAGATCGAATTGATCGATCTGCCGGCGCAATTCTTTTTCGAGCGGGCCTTCGCCGATAATCTTGCAGCGAAATAATTTTCCGCGGTCTTTTAGTAATCGACAAGCGTGGATCAAATCAGCGAATCCCTTTTTGTCGATCAAACGGCCGATGGCGACGATCGACGCCGGTGCGGCCGAGAAATCGGCGCGCTTGAATTCAGCGAGATTTAATCCGTTGTAAATGCGATGGATTCGATCCGCGCGATCTGGAAAGCGCTCTTTTAAAAACTTTGCTGCGTAGTCGGTCTCGGTAACGATGGCGCGCGCGGCATCGACAAGTTTGTCGAGGCCGATTTCGAAGTTTCGCGGCGCGAAAATGTCGTTTGCGTGCGCGGTAAAGCTGAAATTGATGCCGAAGAACTTGTCGATCCAACAAGCGGTGCGCGCGGCGAGACCGGCGAAGTGCGCGTGGACGTGGCGAACTCCGAGATCGCGCAGGCGTAACCCAATATAAATCGCCTGATAAAGACGAAGGAAATCTGTTCGCCGTCCCCATTGATCAAGCGCGGCAACGATCTCTCTCGTTAGGTTTCCTTTTTTGGAAGCTCGATGGACGTCGTCCAACAACTCCTTTTCCCCGAGCAGATAATGGACACGGTTTATAATGCGCTCGTCCCAATCCTGCGGCGGCTCGCCCTTCGGCTTGCGAATCGAGAAAATGTTCGGGGTCAGGCCCTGTCGATCCAGCTCAGCGACCTCTCGATAGCAGAAGGTTTGTGAAAACGACGGAAAACGCTCGAAGAGATAAGCGAAGTTCGTCATCGATCCCAATTAACGGGGGAAAGCGTCTCTTGGAAAGAGCGCAGTGCCAAGCCGCCACGACGCGACGAGTGTCGCTTCGCACGAGTTCTGCTCCATGGGAAGAATCTTGGAATGAATTCTCAAATCATTGGCCGTCATCTTGGTCAGTTGTCTGATCCTGCCCGGTTGTGCGCACTTACTAAAAGCGGACGCCAACAGCTCGCCTACGAAAAATACGTGAGAAAATGCAGCTACACGCGCGACCGTCAAAGATCGAAAATGAAAATGCCCCGAATGGCCATGCCCGCTTCCGCGCCTTCGGAGAATAAAGTCAGCGCCGACCTCGTTGATGCGCCTTCGCCACAATCGGTAACGACGGGCGATTCGCAGACCGAGCAATAGCGA
>CATPAW010000063.1 GCA_955652255.1 uncultured Chthoniobacterales bacterium
CATCTGGTCTGGTGGTTCCCGTGGTCGGTTGCCATTCTTCCCGGAGCGAT
Organism: uncultured Chthoniobacterales bacterium; assembly: GCA_955652255.1. GTDB lineage: Bacteria > Verrucomicrobiota > Verrucomicrobiia > Chthoniobacterales > UBA10450 > UBA10450. The sequence continues at coordinate 51 of CATPAW010000063.1, forward strand.
CTTTGCCTGGCGAAAAGTGATTCGTCCGCGGGGATTGGAATTTGCCGAGGCGTTGCCGTTGTGTTGGATGGCGGTCGTTTTTCTGCCGCTTCTGATCATCGGACAACGTCAGGATTATTATTCGATGAACATGTGGAGCGCGCTCGCGATTTTTGCCGCGACCGCATGGGACAGACTGCCGCGGCAATGGCAAGTCACGGGCCCCGGTCTCGTTGGAATAGCCGGGATCGCTGCCGGATGGTTAGCTCTGTGGCACCCGCATTTCGCATCAGCAAGCAGGGCTCGCGGAGAGAGTGAAGATGGCAGTTGGACAACGTGGGACGCGTTACAAACGCTTCCGCCATCGGCTTGGGAAATTTTGCGTCCGATGCTTACGGTGATCGCTATTTCCCTCATCGTCGCGTCGATAATCGCCGTTTATCTCGCAACGAAACGGCGGCCGCGACTTTGTCTGAGCGTTTTAGCCGCGGCGGTGGTGCCGATTGGACTTTCGTTGGCGGACAGCGTCGCGCGCATGGCGCCACAATTTTCACTCGCAGATGCGGCTCGGTTTTTGGAGAGCAGGCTCACCGACAAAGATGCAGTCGTTTACGAAGGAGAACTCGATGATGCCAGCAGTCTTGTTTTTTATTTGCACCGTCACTTTTATTTGGTGAACGAGCCCGACGACGACGAAATGCACATTCCGGGTGGAATGAACCCTTCGGTCAATGAGGAGGCGATCCTGCGTCACTGGGGTGATCCCGAGGGGATTTTCTTGATCATCAACCAAGATCGCGTTCCGCATTGGCAGCACGTTTTGACGACCCGCTTTCATATTTATCACCAGATGATGGCGAGCGGTCGATATATTGTCCTGAGTAATCAGCTATAGCCGAGGCCCTTCTGAACAATACCGACATCGCATTTGAAAAAAGCCATCTTCGCGGTAGCTTTCGCGCTCATTTCCCGATCTATGTCACAGCATCGAAGCCTCAGAGGAGCCAGCACGATCGTCGCGAAACGCAATGTTCTAAAGCGTTTCGAGCGGGTCGAACTGCTCAAGAAACGCGGCCAATGGAAAGAAGGCCGCAAAGTGATCGGCCTTCCCAAAACCAAGCCGGACGCGTAAACTAGACGTGAATCGTTAAAGCGTTACATCGTTGCATCGGGCGGCCCGATTTACGATTCACGAATCTCGGTTTAACGACTTCTGTGCGCCTCAATCGGTTCCTTGCCGCAGCCGGCGTCGGTTCACGGCGAAAATGTGATGAATTGATCGCGGCCGGACGCGTCACCATCAACGGCCGGGTTTGCACAAATTTCAGCGCGCAACCCAGCGAGCGCGATCATGTGAAAGTCGATCGCAAGCTCGTTCATCTCGAGCGCGCGATGACGATTGCGTTACACAAACCGGCGGGATTTGTTTCGACTCGCAGTGATCCTCACACTCGCGACACGGTTTTCGATTTGTTGCCGCCAAAGTTTCCACGCCTTTTCAATATTGGACGTCTCGATGCCCAGAGTGAAGGATTGCTCCTGCTAACGAACGACGGTGATCTCGCGCAGCAACTCACGCACCCGCGCTTCAAGATCGAGAAAGAATACGAAGTCACCCTAGATCGACAGTGGCAGAGCGAGCACGCGCCGAAACTCTTGCGCGGAATTTTTCTGGACGGCCAGCGCGCCCAAATTGCGCGAGTGCAACCGATCGGGCCGACGCGATTGCGGCTGGTGCTTCGACAGGGAATCAATCAACAAATCCGGCGAATGGTTTACGCCGTCGGCTACGAAGTGAAACGGCTCGTTCGAGTCAGAATTGGAAATCTGCGCTTAGGCGGGTTGCCGCGCGGACATTGGCGCCCAGTGACAAAAGCCGAGCTCGCAAGTTTGACGCGGATTCAAAACACGCCGCGCGGGCGCGAAAGCAGATAGATCCAGTTCGACAGCAACGCGACGATCACAGCGAGCCGAACGAAATTTTTTTCGACCTGGCTAAATTGGACGATGCGCAATCGCGGCGCGCGTGTCACCAAAACCCCAAATGCGTAGGCATTGAAGATCGACAATCCGCAGAGAAAGCTGAAGACGAGCGGATTCCATTTCCACGCGCGCGCAAAATCGAGATGGAAGAACGCAATAGCCGAGCGGGTCGCGCCGCAAGTCATACAGGGATGGCCGGTGATCGACAAAAAGATGCAATGCGGCCACGGCAAACCGACGGCAAACCAGACCGCGGCCAAACCGAGTCCGACCACACTGACGCTTAACCAGACCAGCTCGTGATCCGTTTGTCCTGGAGCGAGCGGCCGGCGAACAATTCGCATCAAAATGTCACTGGCCGCTATGTTGCATGAGCGCGCCAATGCCGACGCCGAGCATTAACAAAACGACCAGTAGGCCGCCGCAGCAGATCACAACCGGCAACAACACAGCCAGCACCGCGCGGCCGATATCGGTTTCGTGGCTACGCGCGATTCCAATGCAATCTGCGACGAGCATCCAAATCAGCGCGATCCATAGGCCGCAGCATGGAACGACGTCGAACAGGGCGGTCGCGCCGTATGCAAAGCTCAGAGCTCGGAAACTTGTTTCAAAGGTTTTATTCGCGCCACCGGCAATCATCAAAAAGACATGCACCAACGCAGACCAGATAAACAAAACGATCGCGATGATGATCGGTGCCATGATCAGTCGAACGATGAGCATCGCACCGCCAAGGCTTGCTCCGATCAGGTTGTCCAAGGAACTCTGCTGCGACAACGCTGCGGCCAATCCGAGGGAATGGATGACCGCCGACAGTAATGTCCAAATAATCACGCCGATGCTGCCGCCAATTACACCGAATAGAAGCGGGTCACCCAGCCCGCCTTCAGTGCGCATGACAGTGAACGCTTCGGTCGGGCGCGCAAGAACGATCATTACAGTTTGCGCAAAACCGTTGAGAAACCCGATCGAGTGGCGCTGCTCCCACGGCAATCCGCTTCGCGGCGCGACCGCGGTGGTTGTCGATCCTGCCGTCGGAGCAGCCGGTACTGGAGCCTGCGGAGGTGGCGTAGCGGTGGCCGCTGCTGGAAGATCCTGAGCGAACTCGGCGAACTGTGAGAGCGGCTGCCAATTCGCCATTCCTTCTTTCCAACCAAGATCGCTTCCGACAAAACGGCCGGCGCGAATTCCTTCGCGAACTTGTTCCTCCGGAATCACGCCCAGACTGGTTGCGCCCCGATTAACGTGAATCATCGCCATAATGCCGCGTTTTAGTGAGCGCTGCCGGCAAAGTCAACTTTGTTAGGCTCCGCCGTCGTTATCGAGTGCGCGCCAGAAATACCAGGCCGCTACTGAGCGATGGGGGCGCCATTTTTCACCCAGCTTCATCAGCTGTTTCGGTTTGGGAAGTTTTCTCTTACCAAACGTTTTCGCGAATCCTTTGCGCACGCCGTAATCGTCCACTGGCCAGACGTCGGGCCGGCCGAGATCGAAAAGAAGCAGCATCTCGACGGTCCAACGCCCAATCCCACGAACAGTGATCAGACGCGCGATGATTTCTTCGTCGCTCATCTTCGCCAATCTGCGCGCGCTCGGCACCGTCCCGTCGATCGTTTTTGCGGCCAGATCCTTGATCGCCGCGATTTTGTTGCGTGAAAGTCCGGCGCCGCGGAGCTTTTCATCCGGCGTTTCCAGGATCCGTTTCGGATCGAGATACTTTCGGCGCGGATAGAGCGCGCGGACGCGTTTCCAAATGGTTGCGGCAGCTTTTCCGCTTAACTGTTGATAAGCGATCGATTCGGCGAGCGCATCGAACGGCCTCATTGAGCTTTCCGGCTTAACATTGTAACGCAACGAACGCGCGATCAGCGCGGCCATCCGCGGATCGATCCCCGCCAGATATTCTTCGGGTGTAATCATGAACGAACTTCTTTTCGCCCAGGAAAATGTTTTGCTCAACCGCGCGTTTTCGTTTCCGTAAAACCATGGCGCAAACGCAACTCACCTGGTATGGGCAATCGGGTTTCAAAATCGTCACCCCGGGCGGAAAAGTGCTTTTGGTCGACCCGCGGCTGACCAATCCCGTTTTTGAAAAAGGCAAAGATGAATTGGCTGCTCTCAAAGATGTCGATCTAATATTGCTTTCAAGGCAAGAATTAAAAAAGCGCGGGACAAAAACAAAGCTACGAGTAATGAACGTCGGAGAGACGATTACAGTTTAAGCTTTCGACGAGGAAGATTTGAAGTTATCGAGATCAAAGCCGTCGAAAAGAAGAGACAAAATGGGTATTTTGGGAGATGGGGCTGCGTTGGTTGAGAATCTCGTTCCAGCCGGTCTGATCACGGCGGCGAGTAAATTGGCAGAAGCGCCGGTCGGCCTGGCTGACGTGGCGACAAGACTCGTCGAAGCCCTAGCGATTAATTCGATCACAGAGAAAACGCGGCGCGGGCGACGCGTTATCATCAAGCGCCGCAATCTCCACAGCCAGCAGTTAGCCGACCTGACCAATCTCTATTTTCGCATGGCGGACATTCCGATTCGGTTCTGGAGCAAGGTGGAAGATTGGCAGCGTTGGGAAGTTGGCTGCTTCGAGATGCTCAATGGCGATTGTTTTCGCGCCTATGCTTCCGGCACAAGATGCGTCATTGCTGAGAAGCTTCGGGGCGAAAGCTTATGGGAACACCTCAATCGCGGCACGCTCACACGCCGAATGTTGCAGGCTGCGGCGGCTGAATTTCGCCGCGCCCATCAATTTTGGAGCGACTATTTCCACGGCCGCTGGTCCCACGGCGATGGCACTACCCAGAATGTGATCTACGATTCGAGCAGTAACCGCGCACGACTGATTGACTTTGAAATTGTCCATGAAAAATCGCTCGCGGCCGCTGCCCGACAGGCGGACGATTTGCTCGTCTTCCTGCTCGACATGGTGGGAATCGTGCCGAGCCGACAATGGTTGCCGTTTTCGATGACCTTCCTGGAAGCGTACGGCGATGGAGAAGTTATCGTTCAGCTCAGAAAACAACTCGATCTCCCTGGCGGACTGGCTTGGATCTGGTGGGGCGTGCGCACCAATTTCACCAACCCCGGAAAAG
>CATPAW010000064.1 GCA_955652255.1 uncultured Chthoniobacterales bacterium
CATTCAGTACGGCGGCAGCGTGAAACCGGAGAACGCGCGCGATTTGATGACGCAATCCGATATTGACGGCGCGCTCGTCGGCGGGGCCAGCCTCGATCCCCGCAGCTTTGCCCAAATTGTGAAAGCCGCGCGCGACGAAAAGTAATTACCGTTTGATCTCGAGATAAGTGCGGGCCCGCACTTTATTCGTGCCCGGTTGCAATTCTTCCACGCGCATCTGTTTTAGGAACCAGCGGTTGTCGATCTTCTGCGCGGAGATGACTTCGAAGCGTTTCGCGAGTTTTCCGTTCCAGTCGTAGGCTTCCATTCGCATAAGCGCACCGCTCGCCTTGTCGACCCAGATAACGACGTTCCTGTACTGGGAATTACGGGAAGGCGCGACTACTTGCAGTTTCCAGGAGCTGCGCGTGCGTACCGTTTCGTCGCCGAGCACGCGCGCGTTCGGCCAATAAAGAAATTTGAGGGCAAGATCTTCGTAGCTAATGCCGGTGCCGCGAATTTTCTCATTCAACTTCTCCGCCGGAAATTTCTCCGCGCCCGCGTCGGTGACGAGATCGAGGCGCGATCCGTTTTCATCGAGGCGCAATTGCAAGACTTCCTCGGGGTCGGAGAATGAATAACGGATGAGGGGTCCAGTTTGAGCAAGGTGAAATGGAATCACTTTTTCGTCCTCGCGCAGCTGGCCCTCGAGATCAATTTGCTGTCGCGACTCGAGCAGGCGGACGGAATCGAGAATTTCCCTCGCTGATGGAGGCGGGGCGGCGTAGATCGACGAGGCGAACGCGAGGAAAATGACGAATGACCAATTCCGAATAACGAAGGAACGGCGAAACCCGAATGACGAAGAAGCCGTGAGTTGTTTATTCGTCATTTGAACGTTCGGGCTTGTTTCGTCATTCGTCATTCGTGCTTCGTCATTATTAGACATTCAGCGTTCGGTCATTCACACTTTAGGCTCAAGTTTGCAATTCCAACATGGATCAAACGCTCTTTCATCTTATCAACGAGCGATGGACGAGCCCGGCTCTGGATTTGTTCATGGCCGCGGTCAGCGACGCCGACGTCTGGAAGCCGTTACTCGTAATAATTGTTTTTGCCGCGCTCATCTTTGGTGGGTTCCGGGCGCGCGCCTCCATTTTTTGTTTGCTGATCGCGATCGTGATTGCCGAGCCGATCACGAACACATTGAAGTCGGCGATCAATCGCAAACGGCCGAAGCATGTCGCGTTCGTCCGCATGGTGCGATTGGAGAAAGGGCGACCGGAATTCATGTCGATCTTCAAAAAACCGGTCGTGCGCCGTTCGGACGAATCCGATCGACGGCGCGGCGATGCTTCTTTTCCGTCGGGCCACATGACCAACAACACCATCGCGGCAATCTGTTTGACGCTGTTTTACCGGCGCGGCTGGCTTTACTGGATTTTCGCCGCGCTCGTCGGTTATTCGCGAATTTATTTGGGGGCGCACTGGCCGAGTGACGTCATCGGCACAATCTTTTTGGCCGCGGCCGAGACATTTTTTATTCTGGCGGCGCTGGAATTGATCTGGCGTTGGGCCGCGAAAAGATGGGCCCCCCAAATTTTTGCACGACACCCAAGTTTGGTAGTTCGTCCAGCGGAATGAGCAAGACACGAGCGGTTTGGTTTTTCATCGCAGCCTTGACGCTGATTCGATTGTCGATGTTGGGATCGACTGATCTCGAATTCGACGAAACGCATTACTGGATGTGGTCGGAGCGGCTGGCGGCCGGTTATTTCAGCAAAGGCCCGGGGATCGCGTTCGCGATTCGCGCGAGCACCGCGATTTTCGGCGCCACTGAATTCGGCGTCCGTTTTTGGAGCCCAATCCTCGCCGCCGGCACGAGTTTGCTCCTTTTTTATTTCGGGCGGCGTTTCTTTAGTGAAACCGTCGGTCTTTGGACCGTGATCGCGTTCAATGTCACACCCATTTTTAATGTGGGCGCGTTTGTCATAACGACGGACGCGTTGTCGATCTTTTTTTGGATGGCGGCAATGTTCACGTTTTGGCTCGCGGTTGAAAAGAGTCCGCAGTTTTCGTTCTACTGGCCCGTGACTGGACTGCTGATCGGCCTTGGATTTCTGAGTCGATGGATCAACGCCTTCGAAATCGTATGCGTCTTGTTCGTTCTCGCTCTTGCTCCGCGGCTCCGGCAGGAATTCAAACGGCCGGGTTTATATTGGCTGCTCGGATGTTTTGTTATTTGCACGATCCCACCGATCGTTTGGAACGCGCAACATGCCTGGATCACGATGGTTCATTTGCGCACCCGCGGCAGCCTGACTGACGACGTTGGCTTTCGACCGCTCGAGCCGCTTAAATTTTTTGGCGAGCATTTCCTTTTTTACTCACCGCTGCTCTTTGCCGCTTTGGTCTGGGGAGTGATCGGCAGCAGGCGCCGCGTGAATCAGCAATTCAAGATTCTGTTTCTGTTCTGGTTTGGATTGCCGGTCTTCGCGTTTTATTTCCTGCTCTCAATGAATCATGTGCCCACGCCAAACTGGGACGCGGTGTCGTTCCTCAGCTTCGGATTGCTCGCAGTCCATTATTGGTGCGAACGGGTCGTGACGCGCGGCGTCAAGACCTTCGCCGCTGCCGGTATCCTTCTGGGTTTTGTGATCAGCCTCTTCTCGCTCGATTCCGATTTGTTGCGGAGCGCGGGATTTCGTTTCTGGCGAAGCGATCCGAGTGATCGACTCCGCGGTTGGAAATCAATAACTGCTGAAGTGGAGCGAATTCGCAACGATCTGGAAACCAAGCTGGACGACAAATTATTTTTAATTGCGGACGAACGCCATCGCGCTTCCGAAATCTCGTTTTATTTGCGCGACAAGCGCGTCGAAGGTCCCGGGCATCCGCCGGTCTACCTGGTCGAATCCCAGGACCTGATAAACCAGTTTTCGTTCTGGCCGCGCTACGACCAATTTGTTGACGCGCCTGCCAAGCCGGCCCAATCGCCGGATGAAACGTTCACCGAACAAAAAGGAGAAAATCCTTTTATGGGACGAAGCGCGCTCCTCATTCGAAACTACGGTAAGAATCCGCCGCACAACATTCGGGCCGCCTTTGAATCCACTGAGGCTGTCGGCACGATCGAATTGAAGCGTTTTGGCCAACATGTGCGCTACTGGCAGGTTTTTCTTTGCCGTCGTTACCACACCTTGCCGTTATGAACCAGGCTTCCGCGATTCCAGCTGTCTCTGTCGTGGTTCCCGTTTTTAACGAAGAAGAGAACGTGTCGATCTTGCAATCGGAGTTGCGGGCCGCGCTCTCCGGCTCGGATTACGAAATTGTTTTTGTCGATGACGGCTCGACCGATCGCAGCGCCGAAAAGATCGAAACCGCTCCAAATATTCGAATTCTTCGTTTTGAAAGAAACGCCGGTCAAAGCGCCGCCCTTTACGCGGGTATTCGCGCTGCTCGCGGGGAGACGATTGTGATGATCGATGGCGATCTGCAAAACGATCCGGCTGACATTCCGCGTTTACTCGAGCAAATTTCACGAGGCGCCGATCTCGTTTGCGGTTATCGCGCAAAGCGGAAAGACACGATCACGAAGCGCATGACCAGCCGGATTGCGAATTTTGTTCGGAGCCGGTTCACCAAGGATTACGTGCGCGACACCGGTTGCACCCTCAAGGCGATGCGTCGCGAATGCGCGGACGCGCTGGCTCCGTTTAAAGGCATGCACCGGTTCATTCCCGCGTTGATTCGGGGCGCCGGCTATCGGCTCGTCGAAATTCCGGTGAACCATCGACCCCGCCGCTTCGGTCAGACCAAATACGGCTTTGGCAGCCGCGCCCTTCGCGCAACCGTCGACATGTTCGGTGTGCGCTGGCTGCTCTCGCGCCGTTTCAATTACAAAATCCGGGATTCCTGAGGCCGAAATGCGCTTGTCAAGATAAGCGTCGCCGCTAAGCTTGCGCTCCCGAATCGCGCACTCTGCATGTCGTTGGGCAATTTACTTTCCGCCGAGCAAATCATCCCCGAGATGACGGCAACTGAGCGTTGGCCGGCCATCGTCGAGCTGATCGATCTGCTCGTGCATCTCA
>CATPAW010000065.1 GCA_955652255.1 uncultured Chthoniobacterales bacterium
CTCTAAGGCTTTTTCGCGCTGGCCGAGCCGCATCAGGGCCGTCGCGCTCAGATACCAAGCGCGCGCATCATCGGGGTTTAACTCCAGATGCGCGTCGGCCACTTTCAACCCCTGCCGTGCCGCTTCCAATGCCTCTTCATGGCGGCCAAGTCTCGCCAGCGCATCAACTGACAACAAAATAGCCTGATAGTCCTCAGGCCGCACACGCGAGGCGTTTCGATAATGTGACACCGCTTCGTCAAATTTGCCTTCTGCGAGACAGGCGCGCGCGAAGAAATAATGCGCCTCGAACAGCATCGGATTTAGCCGCAGCGCCGCCTCAAATTCTTGCCGTGCCTGGTCGTATTGGCGGCGCAGTGTCAATGTGACCGCGCGTGAAGTATGTGCTTCGGCACTTTCCGGATCCAGCTCCAGTGCCTTTCGACTCGATGCATCCGCGCGCTCCAGATTTGCTTTGCTGCGGTCCCAGAACATATAGAGATAAGAACAGCAGTCGGCGATACCTGCATGCGCCCTTGCGAAGCTCGGATCAATTTCGATGGCGCGCTCGAACATGCGGCGCGCATATTGCAAACCTGTACCGCGAAGCTGATGAAAGAACTGACGACCGCGCAAGTAATACTCGTAGGCTTGGACGTTCTCGGTGGGCGTCTTCTCAATTGCGCGTTTTTCGTCTTCTCCTAGAACGAGCTGCAATGCCCGCACGATGTTTCCGGCGATTTCATCCTGGATCTCAAAGACATCCTCAAGCTGCCGATCGTAACGCTCAGACCAAAGATGATACCCATCGGCAGCGTTGACGAGTTGCGCGGTCACGCGAAGCTTCTCGCCCGCTTTTCGGACGCTGCCCTCAAGGACAGTGTTTACTTTCAGCTTGCGTCCGATCTCGCCGATATCTTCGTTCCTCCCCTTGAACGCAAACGAGGACGTCCTAGACGCCACCTGGAGCGCTTTCACTTTCGTCAACGCGTTGATGATCTCCTCTGCGATTCCATCGCTGAAGTATTCGTTGTCTGGATCGTTGCTCATGTTTACGAACGCCAGGACGGCGATGCTTTTTGGCGGGGATGGAGCACTCGGGAGTTTCGGAGCAGCTGCAATGTGAGACAGTTTCTCGGGCGGTTGCGGATTCCCGAGCTCGGCGGTGTAGAGATTAACGATCCCCAGCTTTTCGCCATGTTTTACTTCAATTTCGCCGAGCTCGTGTAAATGCGGCTGCCAAAGGCTGTCCTGTGCGAGGTCCTCAGCCACGCGTTTTGACACGAGAATGTGCCCAGGATCGCCGCAATCCATCACGCGCTGCGCGACGTTAATTCCCGCGCCGGCCACATTGATTCTGTCGTTTACGTCCTTGACCTGATCGACCGGTCCGCTGTGCACGCCCATCCGCAGTCGAATATGCAGATGGCTCTTTAACGCTCTCGCGATTTCCATGGCGCAGTGCGCCGGTTCTTCCGGAGTTTGGAAGAAGACCAAGGCCATCCCATCGCCAGCCGGAATCCGGATCAGTTTGCCGGCCCCTTCACTCTTGCGAAACTGCGGGGTTTTCCGCACAACTTGATTGAGTTGTTGCACCAGCTCTCGCTGTTCGTTGACGAGCAGCTTCGAGTAACCCACCACGTCGATGAACAAGACGTGTGCAATCTCAAGATGCGGATCGGCTTTGAGCTTGGCGGGCATGAGCTTCGGGGCACTATAATGCAGTTTAAAGACGGGGACCAAGCATCGCACAAACGTTATTCTGTCCTCTTTCGCTGATCATAGTATCTACGGCGCCTGCTCGGCTGCTTCTTCGGCTGATTCTTCACCGATTTCTTCTTCAATCTCGCGACGCCATTCGCGCGAGAGCCACGGCCGGAGAAATCCATAAAGCAAATAGGCAAGAAAAAGTACCGCCGGCATCCACTCGTAATTCATCACTGTGAAAATGAGAATGAGACTGATGATCAGAAAACGCGGGATTGATTTCTTCGTCTTCCAATTAAGCGCCTTAAAACTGGGATACTGAAAGCGGCTGAACATCATGAAGGAAAGAAAGAGCAGCAACGGCGGCAGTACAAATTTCCATTTGCCGAGATGATGCTCGCCTTCGGCCAGCCAGAGCAGAAACAGAGTAATCGATGCAATCAATCCCGCCGCCGCCGGAATGGGAAAGCCGGTGAAGGTTTTTTGGTCGGCTGCTCCACTCGCTTCGTGATACGCAGCCGCGCAGTTAAAACGCGCCAAACGCAGCGCACCGCAGGCCAGATAAACAAATGCGATAATCCAGCAGGCGCGCGGAAATTCCTGGAGCACGATGCGGTAAACCATCAATGCCGGAGCGAGCCCGAACGAAACAATGTCGGCGAGAGAATCAAACTCGCGGCCAAAAGTGCTTTCATGTCCGCCTAACCGGGCCAGCCGACCGTCGAGCAGATCGAAAAAACAGGCGCCGAGAATAAACCAGATCGCGGTGTGAAAAAGATCGCCGGCCGCATCGGGATTCGACGCTTGCAGCAACGCGCCCTCAAGAATCTTGAGCGTCGCGGTGAATCCGCAGAACAAGTTTCCCGCCGTCATCAGGTTCGGCAGGAGATAAATTTTGGAATGGCGCTCGTTCATTGCTCGGACAGTCGCGCGATGATTGTCGATCCAGCGGAGACGTGATCACCCACTTTCACAAGCACGGTGGCGGTGAGCGGTAAGTATATCTCGGTTCGCGAGCCGAAGCGAATCATTCCGAAACGGTCCCCCTTTTTTAATTCATCGCCCACCCGCGACCAGGCGACGATGCGCCGCGCAATCGCGCCGGTCTGTTGCCTGACCACTATGGTACCGCGGCTGTTTTCAAATGCCCAGGTCATCGCTTCGTTCTTTTGCGAACAATCGGAATGGCGCGCGTCGAGGCAGAGTCCGCGCCGATGCTCGCGATAAATGATGCGGCCCTCGATCGGTGCGCGATTGGTGTGCACATCAAAGATCGACAAGAAGATTCCGACGCGCCGCGTTTTCGTTTTCAGAATTTCTGTTTCCTCAACCTCGGCGATCTCAGTGACCGTTCCGTCCGCAGCCGCCACCACTGCATTCGGATCAACCGGTACGACCCGATCCGGATCGCGAAAGAATGCGAGCGTGTAGATAATCAGGACGAGGAAAACGAGCGACAGCCACGTAGTGAGCCACCAACTCGCAACCGCCAACACCGCAAGAATTGCAAAAATCCAACGACCTTCGCAGAGCGTTTGAGAGCGCATGTTGGGTCTCATTTTCCGATTCAGAAAGAGGCCGGTCAAGCCAGCGAAAATGGCGTGTTAAACGCGGCCCGGGCCAACCACAACATCATGGGTTTCAGTTTGAGCGTGCCTTCAACCGGTAGCGCAAATAACCGGTTCGAAACCACGAGATTATTAGTTGTTTCCCGTGCATTTTCGACTATGTTTTTTGATGCCGATGCCAGCCGCTGTTTTGCCCGTTCCAGACGACGAAGATTCCAACGACAAAAATCGTCCGCGCGAAGGATTCGGGATCAATAAATCCCAAAAATACGACGCCGCGCAGATCGATAAATTAGAAGGCCTGGAGGCGGTGCGCAAGCGCCCGGGGATGTACATTGGCGACCCGGATGAACGCGGCTTGCACCACATGGTGTTCGAGGTACTCGACAATTCAATTGACGAACATCTCGCCGGTTTTTGCGACAAGATCGAAGTGACCGTGCATGTCGATGGGTCGATCTCCGTGCGCGACAACGGCCGCGGTATTCCGGTTGATATGCATCCGAAATGGAAAATGCCCGCGGTGGAGCTGGTGCTGACAAACTTGCACGCCGGCGGAAAGTTCGGACAGGGCGCTTACAAATATTCCGGCGGGCTGCACGGCGTCGGCGCGAAATGCACGAACGCGCTTTCAGATTGGTTCAAAGTGGAAGTGTCGCGCGATGGCAAGGTTTATCACATGGCCTTTGCGCTCGGTAAGACGACGCAAAAGCTGGAAGTGATCGGCGAAATCAAAAACAAACGCACTACCGGGACGCTGATTACTTTTGCGCCCGATCCAACGATTTTCACGATCACGACCGAGTTTAAATTTGAACGACTCGCGACTCGGTTGCGCGAACTGGCGTTTCTCAATCCCGGGCTGGAAATCACGCTGACGGACGAACGAGGCGACGCGCCAAAAAAGGAAACATTTATCTACAAGCACGGCATCGAAGAATTTGTAAAGCAGCTTGGCGAAAACAAACAGGTGATTCATCCCAAACCGGTATTGATTTCGCGGCAGCGCGACGAAGTTTTTATCGATGTTGTCCTGCAATACAATGACAGCTATAACGATCAGATTTTGCCGTTCGCGAATTCGATTCCAAATCCGGACGGCGGGACCCATCTCACCGGATTTCGCACAGCACTGACCAAAGCGGTCAATCAGTACGCGAAATCGAGCAATCTTCTCAAAGACAAAGATCCGTCGATCTCCGGTGACGACGTGCGGGAAGGTTTGATCTGCGTGCTTAGCGTCAAACTGCCGAACCCGCGTTTCGAATCGCAGACAAAGGTCAAGCTCGTGAACACGGAGATCGAAGGGGTCGTCAATTCCGTCGTTTATGACGGACTGATGACGTATTTTGACAAGAACCCGCCGCTTGCGCGTCGCATCTTCGACAAGGTCCTGACGGCGGCGCGCGCGCGGGAAGCCGCGCGTAAAGCGCGCGAAACCATTCGCAAAGGCGCGCTCACCGGCGGCGGATTGCCGGGAAAGTTGGCAGATTGCTCGGAGCGCGATCCAGAGTTGACCGAGCTTTACATTGTCGAAGGCGACTCGGCCGGCGGTTCGGCCAAACAGGGACGCGATCGACGTTATCAGGCGATCCTGCCGATCCGGGGCAAACTGATCAACGTCGAGAAGGCGCGCGAGGACCAATTCCTCAAGAACAACGAAATCCAGTCGATGATCACGGCGATCGGCGCGGGCATCGGCAAACCGAAAGAAGACGGCAACGGCAAGGACGAAGGCCGGTTTGACATCACAAAGCTGCGCTATGGCCGCATCATCATCATGACGGACGCAGACGTCGATGGATCGCACATCCGCACGCTGCTGCTCACTTTTTTCTTTCGGCAAATGACCGAGCTGGTCCGCGCCGGCAAAATTTACATCGCGCAGCCGCCGCTTTACCAGATCAAACGCAAGAAGCGTGAGGAATATGTCGATGATGACGTGCAGTTGAACAAGATTCTCATCTCGCTCGGCGCCGAAGATGTGAGGTTAAAAAATCTGGCGGACAGCGAAGAAGTGACCGCTGCACAATTAAAGGACATTCTCGAATCGCTTGAGAAACTGGCGAAGTTGAGCGAATCGGTGCGGCGTCACGGCGGCGATTTCGAAGCTTATCTCGCAAAACGCAATACCAAATCTGGAAAGCTGCCGGCGTATTTGGTCAAAGTGCGCGAAGGGAATGATGAGACCGTTCATTATTTTCCTGATGAGAAAGCGGTCCGGCAATTTCACCATGAGAATCTCGATCTTAATTTGTTCGACATGGAAATTGGGCAAGAGCTGTTGCCATTGGGTGACGTTCCGGCAGCTAGGACTAACGGCAACCGACGACGCGGCAAGTTGGTGGAGTTACATGAGGCCGCCGCGATCCAAAAAATCATCGCGGAATTGGGGCGCAAAGGTCTGAAGGTCGGCCACTACGCGGCGAATGATCGCCCCATTTTCGAGTTGATTGAAGGCGAAGGCGATAAAGCCGTTTCGCATCCGCTTTTCTCCATTCCGGAAATTCTCCAAAAGATTTTGGAGATCGGCCGGCGCGGCGTGCAGATAAAGCGTTTCAAAGGTCTGGGCGAAATGAACGCGAAAGAGCTGTTCGAGACGACGATGAACCCGGAGAAACGCAAGTTGCTCAAGGTGGACTTAAATGACGACAACGCCGTCGATGCGGACAAGATGTTTACGATTCTGATGGGAGACGTGGTCGAACCGCGCCGTCAATTCATCGAAGACAATGCGCTGAACGTGCGGAACCTCGATGTTTAGGTAAGAGAATGGCTAGTTTTGTCCGCCTTCTGCCGCATCGGCGGCGCTGTTACATGTTGTGCGCGGTTGCCCGCTCCGGCAGTAATCTGCTGGCCGACGGATTGGTGCAGATCCGTCGGGCCGGGCGGCTCGGACAATATTTTCTGCCTCAAAATGAAGGACGCACCGCCCATGACCATGGAATTGATCCGAAGGCAAACTTCGCCGCTTATATTCGCGGTATTGTTTCCGCAGCGGCCACCGCCAATGGCGTTTTCGGGTTCAAGATAATGGGGTGGTACCTGGAAAAATTTCTTGCCAGGATTCGCGAGACCGGCGCTTTCGGTGGCGCCGCGACGCCCGATCTGGAAATGCTTCGGTGGGCTTTTCCGCGTCTGGAGTTTGTGCAAATCCTGCGGCGAAATAAGACGCGGCAGGCGATCTCGAAAGCGCGCGCTCTTCAGACCGGACTTTGGAAAATTCAAGAAGGCAAAAGACCGGCAGGCGAGCCGCAATTCGATCCGCAACTGATTGCACGCTGCCTGGAAGACGTTCGGCGCGAGGAAAACATTTGGGCGCAATTTTTCAAGCGCATCGGCATTGGACCGTTTCGCGTGGAATATGAAGAACTTTGCCGGGACTATGAAGGCTCCATTCGCGCGGTTTTGGATTTCTTGCAGGTTCGACTGCCGCGCCGAATAAAAATCACCGCCCCAATAACCATCAGGCAAACGGACGCCCTCACAGACCAATGGGAAGAGCGCTATCTGGCTCTCCGCTGCGATCGATCCGAACTTGTCGCATCATGAATTTGCGATCTTCTCCTTAATCCCATGTATAACGAAAACGAAAAAGTCGAGCCGATCAACGTTGCCGACGAGGTGTCGAGGTCGTTTCTTGATTACTCGATGTCAGTCATCATCTCGCGCGCATTGCCGGATGCCCGCGATGGGCTCAAGCCGTCTCAGCGCCGCATCCTTTACGCGATGCACGATCTGTCGCTGTTTCCAAATCGGCAGCACCGCAAATGCGCCAAAATCTGCGGCGACACAAGCGGTAATTATCATCCGCACGGTGAGGCGGTGATCTATCCAACTCTCGTGCACATGGCGCAGCCATGGGCGATGCGGGAAATACTCGTCGATGGTCAGGGAAATTTCGGATCGGTCGAAGGCGATCCTCCGGCGGCGATGCGCTACACCGAAGCGCGCATGACGCACCTCGGGGCGGCGCTCATGACCGACATGGAGAAAGACACGGTCGATTTTGTCCCGAACTATGACGAGACTCGCAGCGAGCCAACCGTATTTCCATCGGCCTTTCCAAATCTGCTGGTCAACGGCGGAACCGGCATCGCGGTCGGCATGGCGACGAACATGCCTCCGCACAATTTGGTCGAGGTTATCGATGGAATCTGCGCGCAGATCGACAATCCCCAAATCACGCTCGAAGAACTGATAAAGCACGTGAAGGGACCGGATTTTCCGACCGGCTGCGTGATCTGCGGCGGCGCCGGAATCAAACAATATCTCGAGACTGGCCGCGGCAGCATGAAGGTACGCGGCAAAGCCGGCGTGGAGGAGATCAAGGGCGGCAAGGAACAGATCGTCATCACCGAGATTCCGTTTAACGTGAATCGCGCCGCGCTGGTCGAGCGCATCGCGGATCTGGTGAACGAAAAAGTTCTGGGCGAGATCACGGCCGTCCGCGACGAGTCCGATGAAAACACTCGCGTGGTCATTGAACTAAAACGCGACGGGAATCCGAAGATCGTCATCAACAATCTTTACAAGCACACCGCGATGGAGAGCTCGTTCGCGGTCAACATGCTGGCGATCGATTACGGCCGGCCGAAGTTGCTCCCGTTCAAGGATGCGAACCAGGCTTACATCGACCATCGCCGCGAGGTCGTCCTCCGCCGGACGCGTTTCGAATTGCGAAAGGCCGAGGAACGCGCCGAGACACTGGAAGGTTTTCTCATCGCGCTCGCCAATCTCGACGAGTTTATTCGCATCATTCGCGGATCGGCCAATCGCGATGAAGCGCGCGTGAAACTACTCGCTTTCGAGTTTACGCGGAAAAAGGTCGAGCAAATCGGTATTCTTATTCGCAATGAAACGCGCCTCGTGGACGGTCGCTATGCGTTCAGCGAACATCAGGCGAATCAGATTCTCGATCTTCGCCTTTACCAGCTCACCGGTCTCGAGCGGGAAAAGATCGACAATGAATACAAGGAGCTGATCAACACGATCAAGGACCTAAGCGACATTCTCGCGAAAGAGCAGCGCGTCTTCACCATCATAAAAAAAGAACTGCGCGAGATTCGCGACAAACATGGAACGCCGCGGCTGACCGAACTCGCGCCGGACGAAGCCGAGATCAACATGGAGGACCTGATCGCGAACGAGGGCTGCATCATCAGCATTACGCATGGCGGTTTTATCAAGCGCACAGCCGTGAGCGCGTTTCGCGCGCAGCGCCGCGGCGGAAAAGGCGTCATCGGCATGTCCACGCGTGAAGGCGCGACTGAGGAAGAAGAAGGCGATTTCATCCAGCATCTGTTCACGGCCACGACCCACGATTATCTGATGTTCTTCACCGAATCGGGCCGCGCCTATGTGGAAAAAGTTTACGAAATTCCGGAAATGGGGCGCGCCGCGAAAGGGCGCTCGATCGCGAATATTCTGGAACTGCGTGCCGATGAGAAAATCGCCGCGACCATTCGCATTCAATCAAAGAAATCCGGAACTGGACCGAATGCCGTCGATCAAACGTGGGATAAAAATCTCCACATCGTATTCGCCACGCAATCGGGCATCGTTAAGAAGTCCAATCTTTCGGATTACCGCAATGTGCGCAAAGGGGGCATCATCGCCATTCAAATTGAAAAAGGCGATCGCTTGATCGATGCCAAGCTGACGAACGGAAATAACGAGATCGTGCTTATCACCCGGGAAGGAATGAGTCTGCGCTTTCACGAAGAACAATTGCGCGATCAAGGGCGCAACACGGTGGGGGTATGGGGAATTCGGCCCGACAAAAAAGATCACGTCGTAGCAATTGCGATTGTCGATCCAAACGCGATGCTCCTCGTCGCCGGCGAAAACGGCATCGGCAAGCGGACGCCGTTCGATGATTACCGCAAACAACGACGCGGCGGCAAAGGGATCATCACGATGAAGACCGGTGAAAAGACCGGCAAAGTAGTCGGTGCGCTCACGGTCACGGACAAAGACGATCTCATGCTCATCACGACCAAAGGCCAAATGGTGCGGACGCGGGTAAAGGAGATCCGGGTCGTTGGCCGAAACACCATGGGGGTCAAGCTGATGGATCTGCGCGGCGCAGAAAATCTGCAGGCCATCGCGCCGGTCGTCAGCCAGGAGAGCGAAGTTAGCGCAGAAGGAATTTCAAACTCGACGCCGACAGACAAATAGTGCTCGAATTCGACAACTAGCCGACGGCCGCCTTTGCCAAAAAAGGGACACGTGCATCGCGTGCCCCCTTTTTTCCAGTTAGCGAACTCGCACCGTCTAGTAACCGCGCGGGGAAGGAGGGATAGGCTGTTCGATTGTGGTAGTGTGAGTGGTCGCCGGCTGGGTCACCGTTTCCTGCGTCGTCGTCGTGGTCGTCTCGCTCGGCTGCGAGGCACAGGAGCTCAGGAGCGTCATGGCAAGAAGTGCAAGGACCGGCGTAAGAATAATAAGTTTTTTCATAGTGAAGTTGATCGTTCCAAGAAGGATTCGTAGCAAGTTGCTTTCGCAGATGTATTAAAAAACACAGACGCTGCTGTCGGCATTCTTCTTTATCTCGATCCTAGTGATTGTCGATCTTAGCACGCTGCCGTTTCAACTCAGCGCGCTTGCGCTTGGACTCGAGAATTTTTCTTTTGAGCGCGCGCGGCCGCGGTGATTTGCGTCGGCGTTCCTTTTCATGATGCGCCACTTCTGCGGCACGTCGTTGTTCGCGAGACCGTTCGATCGCGTCGAGCAGCCGTTCGCGCGCGAGCTTGCGGTTTTGTGCCTGCGATCGCGAATCCTGCACCGTCACGCTGATTCCGCTTGGCCGGTGGCGCAAGGTCACCGCGGTTGCGACCTTGTTTACGTTCTGGCCACCAGGCCCGGAAGATCGCGCAAAGCTTTCTTCCAAATCCGATTCGCGGATTCCGAGTCGAGCAGTTCGACTCTCAATCGTTTTTTCCATCGCCAAATCAGCGACGCATTCAAACCGGCGAGATATTCTGCCGGCCATTGCGCAGCACGCGCGCCATCCAAGTCAATTCGTCGAGAAATTTGTCCACGCGCGAGACATAGCTTTCATCGAGCAACTGCCCCCGTTCATCGAAGAGGGTTCCGACTTTTCCGAAGTTCACGTCTTCGAAGATCGTGACGAGACCGAGCTCGCGCAGGACCGGCAAAAGATTTTCGATTACGCGCGCACCACCAAAGGGCCCGGCCGAGACGCCGCAAATTCCCGCGGCTTTGTGAATGTATTCTTTCAAATTCATATCGAGCGCGTGCTTTAGAAGTCCTGGGTAACCATGATTATACTCCGGCGTGACGATGATGAGGCCGTCGCAGCGTTCGATCGCTGCAGAAAACTTCGGATCTTTCATTTGCTCGCCGGCATCGTCGAGACGCATGGGAAGCTCGCGCACATCGATCAGTTCCGTTTCAACGCCCGCGCGTTTCTTCGCCTGC
Source organism: uncultured Chthoniobacterales bacterium (assembly GCA_955652255.1). Taxonomy (GTDB): domain Bacteria; phylum Verrucomicrobiota; class Verrucomicrobiia; order Chthoniobacterales; family UBA10450; genus UBA10450. Next base: position 10,698 of record CATPAW010000065.1, read on the forward strand.
TCGAAAACAAATTGCGCGACATGCTCGCTTTCGCGGCCCTGGCGCGCCGTTCCGAGAATAATGGGAATGAAGAGTGGGCGCTCTGCCGGCATTGGATCGACAATTCGGATGGACGGAAACGCTACTAATCTTCTGCCGATGGCCGGACTCGAACCGGCACGGGCCGTTTAAAGCCCAACGCAACGGATTTTAAGTCAATCGGTAAGTATTGAGTGAGGCCGATGGCTTTCATGAACTGTTTTATCTTTCTTAAGCCGCATGCGCGGGCAGATTTTCTTCAATCCTGTTGATCAACTCGGGAATACTGATCGGCTTGGCGAGAAATGGATGCCCTTGGATGCGGAGGCCAGCCTTTGTCTCAGGTTTCGTGACTAGCGCCGTGAGAAAGATAATCGGCGTTCTCTGCAATTCCGGATCGGCCTCGATTTGTGCCGCTACTTCGCCTCCGTCTGTCTCTGGCATCAGTATGTCTAGCAAGATCAGATCCGGCCTAAAATTCTGGGCACTTTGATGAGCCTTGGTAGAATCGTGCTCTTCGAGCACGAGATAGCAACCGGTCCTTTCGAGAAGTATTTTGACCAGGCGGGTGCTTTCCCGGTCGTCATCAACAATCAGGATGCGTCGCTTTTCTTTGACCGCCGACCTGGCGATTGCATCGATCTCAGAC